>JBKBUS010000146.1:0-5092 GCA_046290035.1 Brevundimonas sp. | reverse complement strand
CGGGGCGCGGCGCGCCCCAGGGGCGGCGTGCGCGGCGGCGCCACGACGGCCGGGCGGGCGGCGACGGGTCGTCGCGCCCGTCCCAGGGCGCGGACCTTGGCCCCGAGCTCCTGGTGGAATTCCTGGGCGGCGACGAGCGAGCCCGTACCCGGCTTGGGCACATAGTCATGGGCCCCGGCCTGCAGCGCCTCCAGACTGATGCGCGCGTTGCGCTGGCTGAGCGTGGAGGCCACGACGATCCGCACGTCCGGCCGGCGCTTGAGGAGCTCCGGCAGGGCGGTGATCCCGTCCATCACCGGCATCTCCAGGTCCAGCACGATGACGTCCGGCTTCAGTCGCTCGAGCTCGGAGATGGCCGCCTGACCGTTCGCGGCCCGGCCGATGACGCGCACGTCGCCCGCCTTCTCCAGTTCGGCGATGATCAGGCCCCGGACGACGGCGGAGTCGTCCACCACCAGCACAGTGATCGGGGGCTCGGCCTCCGGGCTCGGCGCGGTCAGGCTCAAGTCGGACTCTCCAGGGCGTCAAGAACCGCCAACCTGCGCCACAACCGGTAAAGGCATCGTGTGGACGCCCGGTCGCGCTGGCGTTCCCGCCGCCCCGCCGCTAAACCGCGCGCCAACAACCAGAACACGGGAGCCTCAGGACATGCGCGAAATCGCCCACTTCATCTCCGGAAAGGCTTTCGTCGGCGGCTCCGGCCGCTTCGGCGACGTGATGGATCCCAACACCGGCCAGGTTCAGGCTCGGGTCCAGCTGGCCACGGAGGGCGAGGTGGATCGCGCGGTGCAGGCGGCCCAGAACGCCTTCGAAGCCTGGTCTTCGACCAATCCCCAGCGCCGCGCCCGGGTGATGTTCGAGTTCAAGCGCCTGGTCGAGGCCAATATGGACGAGCTGGCCCACCTGCTCTCGTCGGAGCACGGCAAGGTCATCGCCGACGCCAAGGGCGACATCCAGCGGGGCCTGGAGGTCATAGAGTTCGCCTGCGGCATCCCCCACGCCCTGAAGGGCGAGTATACTCAAGGCGCGGGCCCCGGCATCGACGTTTACTCCATGCGCCAGCCGCTGGGCGTGGTCGCGGGCATCACCCCGTTCAACTTCCCCGCCATGATCCCGATGTGGATGTTCGGGGTCGCCATCGCGGTCGGCAACACTTTCGTGCTGAAGCCGTCGGAGCGCGATCCGTCCGTGCCGGTGCGTCTGGCGGAGCTGATGGTGGAGGCCGGCGCGCCCGAGGGCGTGCTGAACGTGGTGCACGGCGACAAAACCGCCGTCGACGCTATCCTGACCCACCCTCAGGTTCACGCCGTCAGCTTCGTCGGCTCGTCCGACATCGCCCACTACGTCTATCGGACGGGCGCCGAGCACGGAAAGCGCGTCCAGGCGATGGGCGGGGCCAAGAACCACGGCATCGTCCTGCCCGACGCCGACATGGACCAGGTGATCAAGGATCTGTCCGGCGCCGCCTTCGGCTCGGCGGGCGAACGCTGCATGGCCCTGCCGGTCGTGGTTCCGGTCGGTCAGAAGACGGCCGACGAACTGCGCGAGCGCATGGTGGCCGAGATCGCTGCTCTGCGGGTCGGGGTCTCGACCGACGCGGGCGCCCACTACGGCCCCGTCGTCACCGCCCAGCACAAGGCCCGTGTGGAGGGCTGGATCGCCAAGGGGGTCGAGGAAGGCGCCGAACTGGTCGTCGACGGGCGCGGCTTCTCCCTGCAGGGCCATGAGAACGGCTACTTCGTCGGCCCCTCCCTGTTCGACCACGTCAAGCCGACGATGGAGAGCTATCGCGAGGAGATCTTCGGCCCGGTGCTGCAGATCGTCCGCGCCGACAGCTTCGAGGAGGCGCTCAGCCTGCCGTCTCGGCACCAGTACGGCAACGGCGTCGCCATCTTCACCCAGAACGGCCGGGCGGCGCGCGACTTCGCCGCGCGGGTCAATGTCGGCATGGTCGGCATCAACGTGCCGATCCCGGTGCCGGTCGCCTATCACACCTTCGGCGGCTGGAAGCGCTCGGCCTTCGGCGACATCAACCAGCACGGCATGGAGGGCGTCCGCTTCTGGACCAAGACCAAGACCGTCACCGCCCGCTGGCCCGACAGCGCGCTGGAGCACGCCGACAGCTCCTTCGTCATCCCGACGATGCGCTGAAGTGACAGCTTACGTCGCGAGCGCCATGTGGCCGATCGCCGTGAGCTGCGCCCTGGCTGTAGCGGTCGCTTGGGTTCCGGGTGTCGTGGCGATACTGGGCGGCCGCAGGCGACTGGGAATCGGCTTGATCGTTGCCGCGACACTGCCGGTGGCGTCTTTTCTCTGGATGACCGTGGACGATCTCGCTGCGCTCGCGGCGAACTATCCGCCGGGGCATCCAGCCAGGGCGCGCCTTGGGGTGGGATGGGTGCGCTGCTGGTGATCATACCTGGGACCTGGAGCGTCCTGGTGTTTTGTGCAGGCGTCGCTTGGCTCAGCCTTTCGAAGATGCAGCGGCAGCATTGAGATCGAATCCTCCGACCCCGCAGTCGGGGCAGGCCGGGTCGGCGGCGATGCTCGCCACCCGGCTGGTCCCGTTCAGGCTGTCGTAGATCAGCAGACGCCCTGTCAGCGGGGCCCCTGCGCCGGTGATCAGCTTGATCGCCTCCAGCGCGGTCATGGCGCCGACGACGCCCGCCAGCGCGCCCACCACGCCGACGCGGGCGCAGGTCTCCGCGTCCGGCGGGGCCTCCGGCGTCAGGCAGCGATAGCAGGGACGGCCGGTGAAGACCCCCACCTGTCCGCTCCAGCGGCCCAGCGCGCCGGAGACCAGCGGGACGCCCAGCTTCAGGCAGGCCGCATTGACCGCGAACCGCGTGGCGAAATCGTCCGTGCCGTCGATGACCACGTCGGCGCCGCGCAACAGTGCTTCGGAGTTCGACGTCGAGAGGGCCAGGGCGTCAGCCTCAAGCGCGACACCGGGGTTCAACGCGCGCAGGCGCTCTGATCCCGCTTCGATCTTGGCGCGATCGATATCGCCGGTGGCGAACAGAACCTGGCGCTGAAGATTCGACAGGCTGACCCTGTCCGGGTCGATCAGGCGCAGCGTCCCGACCCCGGCGGCCGCGAGGTACTGGGCGGCCGGCCCGCCGACGCCGCCCAGGCCGACGAGGGCCACCGTCGAGCGCCGCAACGCCTGCTGGCCGGGGCCGCCGATCTCGGCCAGCACCAAGTGGCGGGCGTAGCGTTCAACCTCGTCGTCGGAGAAGCTCATGACCGCGGTCTACAGCGTCAGACGCGCAGCGTCAGGGGCGCTGCGTCCGGCGCGTCACGCGGCGACGGGAATGCGGGTCGCGGCGCGCTTCAGGATGGCGAGCGCGTCGTCCGGCGTCAGCTCGTCGAGCCGCCGGCCGTTCGCCAGGGCGGGATCGCTGGAGACGTCCGCCAGAGCCATGCCCCAGGCCGCGAAGGCGCGCTCGCTCGCCGGCCCGTAAGCCAGCAGGCGCACGTCGTCGTGCCGGGGATCGCGACGCAGCCGCTCGAGCAGACGGTCCAGATCGATCCGCGCACCCTCGATCGCCTGGAGGAACAGGCCCTCGTGCCGCGCCAGCACGCCCGACACGTGGTCGCGCCGGTTGTTGCGGTCGGACTGGCCGAGAATCTCGGCGAGCGGCGCCAGCGATCGGCCGGCGTCGCCGACGGCGGCGCTGACATAGAGGGCGCGCATCAACACGGGGAGTTCCTTGCAAGGTCGGTTGGCCGCTCTGAGTGGATTTCGACGACCTGTTTTGCAATCGTAACCGTTTCCAGTGGCAAGAATTGGGCGGGATTCCGCCGATATGCGAGATAGATTCTCATTCACTTGCGGCCGGAGTCGCGTCGCGCCATCTGTCGGCCATGAGCGCGAGCAACTTTCCCGACTGGCACGGCACCACGATCCTGGCGGTGCGAAAGGACGGTCGCACCGTGATCGCCGGCGACGGCCAGGTCTCCATGGGGCAGACCGTCGTGAAGGGCGCCGCCCGCAAGGTGCGCCGGCTGGCGGGCGGCAAGGTCATCGCCGGCTTCGCGGGCGCGACGGCGGACGCCTTCACGCTGATCGAGCGGCTGGAGACGAAGCTCGAGCAGTATCCTGACCAGTTGGCCCGCGCCTGCGTGGACCTGGCCAAGGACTGGCGCACGGACCGCTATCTGCGCCGGCTGGAGGCGATGCTGCTGGTGGCCGACGCCTCGAGTATCTTCACCGTCACCGGGGTCGGCGACGTGCTGGAGCCCGAGCACGGGGTGGCGGCGGTCGGCTCGGGCGGCAACTACGCCCTGTCCGCGGCCCGGGCCCTGATCGACCACACGGATCTCGACGCCGAGGCGATCGCCCGCAAGGCCATGGCGATCGCGGCCGACATCTGCGTCTACACGAACGGCAACCTGACCGTTGAGACGCTGGGCGACTGAGACTCAGTGCGTCTGAGGGCTCAGTGCGCGCGGGCCGTCCGCCGCGCGCCGCCGGTCAGGAGCGTCTTCAGGAAAAAGAACACGGCGATCACGATGGCGTAGCCCAGGAACAGCGCCAGCATCGTCATCCAGAAGGCGGCCGTCATCAGCGGCGGCAGGCTGACCGCGCCGCCGTCCAGGGCCGGGCGGAGCGTCTGCACGATCACATGCACCAGGGCGGCGCCCAGCGCCGTGCCCCAAAGCGACCGCCACGCCGGCATCAGGATGGCCGCGATCAGGGCGATGATCAGCCCCATCACCTGATTGACCCCGTCGAAGCCGCCCTGGGCCAGGGCGAACAGGCCGCCCAGAAAGGCGGCGATCGAGTCGAACAGCTGCTCCACGTCCTCGTCTCCTCTTCTGCGGCCATGCGGCCCAAAAAGGTTAACGCGAAGCTCGGCCGTAGGCTCCGTCAGCGCCCCGTGGAGCCGAACCCGCCTTCGCCACGCGCGGTCTGGTCCAGGCTGTCGACCTCTCTCACCGCCGCCCGGACGCAAGGCGCGACGACCATCTGGGCGATGCGCTCGCCGCGCCGGATGACGAACGGCTCCTGGCCGAGATTGGCGAGGATCACCCCCACCTCGCCGCGATAGTCGGCGTCTATGGTGCCGGGGCTGTTCAGGCAGGTACG
>JBKBUS010000145.1:0-5099 GCA_046290035.1 Brevundimonas sp. | reverse complement strand
GCAGCTTCTTCGCCGACCTGGGTCCCGTCGCCTTCGACCTGGCCAACCCCTATGTCGTCGTGGGCCTGCTATTCGGCGGGCTTCTGCCGTTCCTCTTCGGCGGAATGTCGATGATGGCGGTGGGCCGTGCGGCCGAGTCTGTCGTGGCCGAGGTGCGCCGTCAGTTCCGCGAGAACCCCGGCATCATGACGTTCCAGACCAAGCCGGAGTACGGCAAGGCCGTGGACATCCTGACCTCCGCGGCGATCCGCGAGATGATCGTGCCCAGCCTGCTGCCGGTGCTGACGCCGATCCTGCTGTTCGTCATCGTGCTTCTGATCCAGCCGGACAAGGCCAACGCCTTCGCCGCGCTCGGGGCGATGCTGATGGGCGTGATCGTGACGGGCCTGTTCGTCGCCATCTCGATGACCTCGGGCGGCGGCGCCTGGGATAACGCGAAGAAGCTGATCGAGGAGGGCTACACCGACAAGTCGGGCGTGCTCCACCAAAAGGGCTCCGAGGCGCACAAGGCGGCGGTCACCGGCGACACGGTGGGCGATCCCTACAAGGACACCGCCGGTCCGGCCGTGAACCCGATGATCAAGATCACCAACATCGTCGCCCTGCTGCTCCTGGCGGTGCTGGCAAGCGGCAAGATCGTCTGATCAAGCCTGACGGCTGAACGAAAGACGCCCCGGAGAGCGATCTCCGGGGCGTTCTTCTTGGTTCGCCTCGCGCCGCGATCAGTCGGGGCGACGCTGGCCCGGCACATTCTCGTCGGTGCGCGGCAGCTGACCCCGCCCGACGTTGCCCAGAAGCTGTTCAAGCACCGTCAGCTCGCGTCCGCGCGTCGGCGTCTCGCGATCGTTCATGGCGACCTGCTGGCCGTCGTCCAGCCCCAGCTGACGGACCTCCGCGACCTTGTTGTCGGCTTCATTGAAGGTGATGGCGGTCACCGAACGCTGCGACACCTCCGCCTTGTTGAAGGTGTACTGCTCGGTCGTCTGGGTGATGTAGTACCAGATGTTCTCGCCTTCGAAGACCGAGGTGGTGGACGGAGAGCCCAGCTTGGCCAGCACGCTGGTCTTGTCGTCGGTCCCGACCTGGATCTCGGACGGCTGGACGTCGATCGGCTGGAACCCGTTGCGGCCGACGGTCGGCGCGCAGGCCGTCACCGCCGCCGCCGCGAGCAGAGCCGCCAAGGCTGGAGAGATGCGAACCATGCGGATCCTTCGATGTTGTCGCGGGGCGCCTGCGGCCCTCGAACCTTTGACCTATCTCCGTCGGACGCCTAGTTCAACGTCGCGGCGGAAAGAGGGCCGCGTGTCCATGCTGAAACGCCTGCTGAAGCTGCCGTTCCGACGCCCGTCAGGCGAGGTGCTCTACGCCAGCGCCGTCGCCCAGGCGCGACGTCCCGAGTTCTACGCCGATCTGGGCGTGCCCGACCGGATCGACGCCCGGTTCGAGCTCTACACCCTCCATGTCCTGCTGCTGGTGCTGCGGCTGCGCGAGGAGGGACAAGCGGGGGCCGATGCGGCCCAGGACCTGTTCGACACCTATGTTTCGGCGCTGGATCACGCCCTGCGCGAACTCGGCGTCGGCGACCTGTCGATCGCCAAGAAGATGCGCAAGCTGGGCGAGTCCCTGTACGGCCGCATGACCGCTTACGAGGCCCCTCTGAAGTCCGACGATATCGACGGCCTGGCCGAGGCCCTCGGGCGCAATCTGTTCGAGGATGCGGCCTCGCCGGCGGCCCGCGGCCTCGCCGATTACGCCGTGCGCAGCCGGGCGAGCCTCGCCGCCCGCCCCGCCGAAGACCTCAAGAACCAGCCGCGCTGGGCGGAGATTCTGCCATGAGCCTGCCCGTCGACATCGTTCGTCTGAACCAGATCGGCCCCGGCGTGAGCCGGCGGCTGGAGGCGGACGCGCCTGCGCGCGAGGCGATCCGGCGCGAGTTGAGCCTCGGCGCGGTCCGGGAGCTCGCGGCGGACATCTCGGTCGTCCCGCACGGGGAGGGCTGGCGGCTCTCTGGCCGCGTGGAGGCTGACATCGACCAGACCTGCGGGATCACGCTGGAGCCGCTGCCGACCCGGATCGACGAGCGATTCGCCATCGACCTCATCGAGGGCGCGCCGTCCGAGGCGGACGGCGAGGTCGATATCGACGTCGAGGCCGACGCGCCGGATTACGTCGAAGGCCATGTCGACCTATGGGCCTATGCGATCGAACAGCTTGCGCTGGCGCTCGACCCGTTCCCTCGCAAGCCGGGCGCGGAATTCGTCCAACCTGAGGAGCCGGCGGAGGTCTCGCCCTTCTCAGTCCTGACGCGGCTGAAGCCTCAGGACGACGGACAAGGTTGACCTAAGGTCCGTTCGCTTGCATCCCGGCGCGCGCCGGTTATCGTCGGCGCGTTCGAGACGCGCCCGACCTGACGTTCCGGCGCAGGAGCCGATCCGCTTGACCTCTCCCATCATCATCTCGCTGGACGCCATGGGCGGCGATCATGGCCCGACCGTCGTCGTCCCGGGGGTCGCCGATTATTTGCGTCGACACGGCGGCGAGGGGGTGCGGTTCCAGCTGCATGGCGACGCTGAGCGGATCGAGGCGGAGTTGAACAAGCTTCCCGCCGTGCGCGCCGTCTGCGAGGTCCGCCACACAGACAAGGTCGTCGCGATGGACGAGAAGCCGGCCCAGGCCATGCGGCGCGGCAAGGGCTCCAGCCTGTGGAACGCGATCGAGGCGGTGAAGGCGGGCGAAACCCACGCGGCGGTGTCGGCCGGCAACACCGGCGCCCTGATGGCCATTTCCAAGCTGATCCTGCGCATGTCCGCGCCTGGTCTGGAGCGGCCGGCGATCGTGGCCAGCTGGCCGACGCTGCGGGGCGTCACGGCGGTTCTCGACGTGGGCGCGAACGTGGAGAGCGACGCCGAGCAGCTGGTGGAGTTCGCCATCATGGGCGAGGCCTTCCACCAGGCGGTGCACGGGGTGGAGCGCCCGACGGTCGGCGTCCTGAACGTCGGGTCCGAAGACATGAAGGGCCACGAGGAGGTGCGCGAGGCCGCCCGGATCCTGCGCGAGGGCGGCCTGGGTCTGGCCTACCACGGCTTCGTCGAGGGCGACGACATCGCCAAGGGCACGGTGGACGTCGTGGTCACCGACGGCTTCACCGGCAACATCGCGCTGAAGACCGCCGAGGGCGTCGCGCGGTTCATCTCGACCCTGATGCGCGAGGCCCTGACCTCGGACCTGCAGGCCAAGCTCGGCGCCTTCATCGCCATGCCGGCCCTGAAGCGCATGGGCCAGCGGATCGACCCCAGCGCCATCAACGGCGGCCCTCTGCTCGGCCTGAACGGCATCGTCGTGAAGAGCCACGGCGGCGCCGACGCCAAGGGGTTCGGCAACGCCGTCCGCATCGCCGTAGACCTGGCCCGTAGCGGCTATCTGGACAAGGTCAGTCGCAACCTCGGCCGTCTGGCGGCGCTGGAATCTCCGGCCGCTCCATCCGCCGCCTCCATGCAGGACGCCCACTCGTGACCCTGGTTCGTAGCGCCGTAACCGGCGTGGGCTCGTATCTGCCCGAAGAGATCGTCACCAACGCCGATCTGGCGAAGATCGTCGACACGTCCGACGAATGGATCGTCGCGCGCACGGGCATTCGCCAGCGGCACCGCGCCCGCCCGGACCAGCCGACCAGCGACCTCGCGGTCGAGGCGGCGAAGAAGGCGCTGATCCAGGCGGGACGGACAGCGGCCGAGGTCGATCTCATCATCGTGGCCACCACGACGCCGGATCTGACCTTCCCCGCCGTGGCCTCCATCGTTCAGCGAAAGCTGGGTTGCCCGGTGGGCATCGCCTTCGACGTCCAGGCGGTGTGCTCGGGCTTCGTCTATGCGCTGAGCGTCGCCGACGGCTTCGTGTCCCGCGGACAGGCGCGCTGCGCCCTGGTCGTCGGCGCCGAGGAGATGACGCGCCTGATGGACTGGACCGATCGGACCACCTGCGTCCTGTTCGGCGACGGGGCGGGAGCCGTCGTGGTGGAGCCGCAGGAGGGGCAGGGGACCAAGGCCGATCGCGGGATCCTGGGGTTTGCGCTCCGCTGCGACGGCGCCAAGACCGATCTGCTGTACGTCGATGGCGGACCCGCCTCGACCGGGACGGTGGGCCATCTGCGCATGGCGGGCAACCAGGTGTTCCGCCACGCCGTCGTGAACATCGCCGAGGGCATCAGCGCGGCGGCCGAGGCGGCGGGGGTCACCATCCCGGAGATCGACTGGTTCGTGCCGCACCAGGCCAATCAGCGTATCATCAGCGGGGTCGGCGAGCGCCTCGGACTGGATGAGGACAAGGTCATCTCGACCGTGGCGCTGCACGCCAACACCTCCGCCGCGTCGATCCCGCTCGCGTGGGACGCCGCCATCCGCGACGGGCGCATCAAGCGTGGCGATCTGGTCATGCTGGAAGCCATGGGCGGCGGCCTGACCTGGGGCGCCTGCGCCGTCCGGATGTAGGGCCGATTCGTCGTAACCCTTTTTGGGCCTTTGATTCGTCGGCGCTTTGGCGTTGAATGCGCCTGACACGCGAGGGAGGGGCCTCATGCAGCCGCAGACCGTGACCCGCGCCGATCTGTGCGAAGCGGTGCACCAGTCGCTGGGATTGTCCCGGCAGGAGTGCGCCGCTCTGGTCGAACGCACCCTGGAGCTGATCGTCGAGGCGCTGGAGCGCGGCGAGACGGTCAAGCTCTCCGGCTTCGGCGTGTTCCAGATCCGGGACAAGCGCGCCCGCATGGGCCGCAATCCCAAGACCGGCGAACCGGCCGCCATCCATCCGCGCCGCGTGATCAGCTTCCGCGCCTCCCAGATCATGAAGGGCAAGGTCGACGGAGCGAACGGAAAGGCCTGACGATGGCGGCCAAGAGCGCCGACGCGTTCCGCACCATCTCCGAGGCCGCCGACGAAGTGGGCGCGCCCCAGCACGTCCTTCGGTTCTGGGAAGGCCGCTTCGATTTCATCCAGCCGCTGAAGCGCGCCGGCGGGCGGCGCTTCTACCGACCCCACGACATCGCCGTGCTGAAGGCGGTGCGCCGGCTGCTCCACGACGAGGGCCTGACCATCAAGGGCGTG
>JBKBUS010000144.1:0-5108 GCA_046290035.1 Brevundimonas sp. | reverse complement strand
AGAGCGCGGGCCTATAGCGGAAAGGTGTGGGGGAGGCAAGGCGGGTCAGCGCCCCCTGAACGCCGGCTTCCGCTTCTCGACGAAGGCGGCCATGCCTTCCTTCTGGTCCTCGAAGGCGAACAGGCTGTGGAACAGGCGGCGCTCGAACTGGACGCCCTGGCTCAGGGTCGTCTCCAGCGCGGCGTTGACCATCTCCTTGTTGGCCATGACGGCCAGCGGACTCTGGGCGGCGATCCTGGCGGCGATCTTGCGAGTCTCGTCCAGCAACGTCTCGTGGGGGAAGACGCGCGACGCCAGGCCCGCGCGCTCGGCCTCTGCGGCGTCCATCATCCGGGCGGTCAGGACCATGTCCATGGCCTTGGACTTGCCGACCAGGCGCGTCAGGCGCTGGGAGCCGCCGATGCCGGGCGCGACGCCAAGGTTGATCTCGGGCTGGCCGAACTTCGCCTTGTCCGACGCCACGACGAAGTCGCACAGCATGGCCAGCTCGCAGCCGCCGCCCAGCGCGAAGCCGTTGACGGCGGCGATGATGGGCTTCCTGAACCGCGTGATCCGGTCGTGGCCGAGCGCGAAGAAGTTCGCCGCATACATCTGAGCGTAGGTCTGGTCGGCCATCTCCTTGATGTCGGCGCCGGCCGCGAAGGCCTTGTCGCCTGATCCGGTCAGGATCAGGCAGCGCACGCCGTCGTCGTGCTCGACCGCGTCCAGGAAGTCCGCCAAATCCTTGAAGAGGGCCGAGTTCAGCGCGTTCAGCGCCTCGGGCCGGTTCAGGGTGACGACTGCATAGCCGTCGTCGTGCCGCTCGATCAGCAGGTTGGCGTAGGTGTCGGACATGGCGCTCTCCTGTTCGGCGCCACCCATACAAACCCATCCGTCCGCGCGGAAGCCGGGGCGGGGACGATCAGGCGATCATCTCCGCGAGCTTCAGCACGGTGTTCCAGTTCCGCGCCGTGCCCATGCCGGTCAGCCGCACCTGGGTCGCCTTTTCCGCCAGCTTGGACCGGCCGATCCCATCGGGGTGCAGGAACCACAGGGCGCGGTCGCCGGCCTCGACCCGCTCGCCTTCGGCCGCGAAGGCCCGCAGCGCCTTGACCACTCCGTCGCTGACCTCGTGCTTCATGACCATCAGCAGGGCCTTCGACGGCGTCTCGGCCGCCGCGTCCTGGAAGGGGCAGGCGTCGATCAGGTCCGACCATTGCGCGGGGGTGCGGACCATCGCGGCGATTTTCAGGCCGAACCGCTTCAGCATGGCGGCCTCCACCGCCGTCTCCAGCTCGCCGGGCGCGCGATCGCTCTCGACCACAAGATTGCCGCTGGCCGACAGGGTGCGGGGGTTCCTCAGCCCCATCGCCTCAGCCATCGCGCGCTGATCGCCGACCGGCGCGCGCACCCCGCCGGTGTTCATGCCGCGGAACAGGATGATGCGGTGGTCGGTCATCGCCGCTGGCAAGCGGGGCAGTAGAAGGTGGACCGCCCGCCCTGGACGATGCGGCGGATGACCGGGTGGTTCGGATCGCGGCGGCAGCCCTCGCCCTCGCGGCCATAGACGTCGAAGGCGTGCTGGAAGTAGCCTTGTCCGCCCTCCGCGTTGGCGAAGTCGCGAAGGGTCGAGCCGCCCGCCGCGATCGCCTCGTTCAGCACGTCGCGGATGGCGACGGTCAGGGCTTCCAGCCGCGGCTTGGACACCCGGCCGGCGGCGAGCGTCGGCGAGATCTTCGCCCGCCACAGCGCCTCGCAGACGTAGATGTTTCCCAGGCCGGCGACGATGCGCTGGTCCAGCAGCGAGACCTTGATGTTCTGGACCTTGCCCTTGAACGCTTCGGCCAGATGCGCGGCGGAGAAGGCGTTGCCCAGCGGCTCCGGTCCGATCGCGGCGAACCAGGGATGGGTCTCCACCTGATCCGTGGGTATCAGCCCCATGAAGCCGAACCGGCGCGCGTCGGCGAACCCGACCCGCGTCAGGGCACCGCCGCGATCGGCGCACAGGCTCATGTGCTCGTGCTTGCCGGCGATCGGCGCGGCCTCCTCGAACTCGCCCAGCTGTTCGCCGTCCAGGGTGAAGCGGCCGGTCATGCCCAGATGGGTCACCCAGGTCTCGCCGGTCGAGAGGGGCGCCAGCAGGTATTTGGCGCGGCGCTGGACCGCGAGCACGGTCGCCCCCTCCAGCCGTTCGGGGAAGCGTTCGGGGAAGGGAAAACGCAGGTCGGGCCGGTTCTGGCGCACGCGGCTCAGGCGCGCGCCGGTCAGCACCGGCTCCAGCCCGCGCCGGACCGTCTCGACCTCGGGAAGTTCAGGCATGACGGCTGGTTAGCGCGCCGCGGAGACGGGGGAAAGGTCAGCCGCCGGGACAGGGCGAGGGCGGCCGGATCCGACCGGCCGAGCCCTCAAGGCGGAACAGGTGAAAGCGCCGCGTCGCGCCGGCGCCCGCGAACACGTCGACCGGTCCGAGCCCGGCGACCCGCGACCAGCCCTGGAACCGGGCGGGATCGTCGCACGCCGACACCGCCAGCACCGGCCCGCCGGTCAGCGGGCGGCTCATCTCGAAGTGATCGCGAGGCGCCGCGCCCGGCGACGGCGGCCAGGCGCGGACCTCCAGCGGCCGGTCGCGGCCGTAGTAGATCAGCGCGACGACTTCGCTACGTCGCTCGGCGACGACAGCGGACAGCCCCTCGGCCTCAGCGCGGTCGGCGACGGCGTCTGCGAACTCGGCCCAGCCGACCGTCCGGCCGTAGACCGGCTCGCCCCCCATGGTCAGGCTCCGGGCCCGGGGATCCGCGAGCAGCAGCAGGGCCTGGATCAACAGGCCGAAGGCCAGGCCGCCGAGGAGGAAGCCTCGGCCGAAGCGCATCGTGAGTAGGACGGCGGGCGCGAGGACGAAGGCCGCGATCAGCGCCGGCGCGGCCCAGTTGGCGTTCACCTCCGTGACCAGCGCCATCGCCGTCAGGGCCAGCCACAGCGGGACGGATAGGGCCAGGAGCGGCCGCGCCGCCGTGAGGGCAGGGCTCCTGGCGGCCCGCCAAGTCGCCAGAAGAACGGCCCCGAAGACCACCGGTCCCGCCAACCCGAACTGGGCTGCGAGGAACGCGAGCGCGCCACCCGGATCGATGGCGAGGCCGGACCCCGCCGCGTTGTCCGCCGTGTGACGCAGGGTGGCGAAGTCGTGCCGGGCGTTCCAGACCAGGTTCGGCGCGATCAGCACGGCGCCGAGCGCGAGCCCCGGCCAGACCCTGGCGCCCGTCAGGGCGCGGCGTCCGGCTGGATCGACCACCGCCGCCACGGCCAGGCCGCCGAGCAGATAGATCATGGCGTACTTGGACAGCAGGCCCAGTCCGAAGGCGACCGCCAGGAGCGCCGTCCAGCCCCACCCGCCGCCCGCCCTCAGCCGCACCCAGGCGAGCACCGCGAGCGCCCAGAAGAACAGCAGGGGGGCGTCCGTGGAGATGATCCGCGCGGCGTAGGCGACGCCGGGGGCGAGCAGGGCGCACAGGCCGGCCCAGACGGCGACCCTGAGGTCGAACAGCGTCCGGGCGATCGCGGCGACGACCAGGCAGGTCAGGCCCCACAGGATCGGCGACGGGGCCCGGACGCACGCCTCGGACGTTCCGCAGATCGTCTGCGCCCCCGCGATCAGCCAGGCCAGCAGGGGCGGCTTGGAATAGTAGCCCCAGGCGGGGCTCTGGGCCCACGCCCAGTACTGGGCCTCGTCGACATAGAGGTCCGTGGCGTTGACGGTCAGCGCCCACAGGCGAATGAGGGTCAAGGCGGCGACGGCGGCGGCCAGAAGAGCCCAGGCGCGCGCCTCCGGCCCGCGCCTCATGTCACGCGGTCTGGGACGCCGGCGTCGGACGGGCCGGACGCGAGCGCCGACGCCTGGCCCGTCGGCGGGCCGCGGCGGCGGTGGGGGCGAGCATCACCTGGGCCAGCAGCGACAGGATCAGCGCCGTGACGGCCCAGGACAGCACGATGTCCGAGAGGAAATGGCCGCCGAACGCCAGTCGGTTGAGCGACAGGGCCACGGCGTAGACGACGGCGCTCCAGATCACCCCCATGCGCCATCGAGCGGGGGCCAGAACGACGGCCGCCGCGACCATCCAGGCCGCGGACGAGGCCTCGCCGGACACGAACGAGCAATTCCTTTCGCACCAGTCGCTGATCTCCCAGACCGGCACATAGGGCGCCTCGCCTCCGAACACGTCCACGGCGTTGGGGCGGGGCCGGCCCCACCCGTCCTTCAGCACCGTGTTCACGACCAGCCCCGGCCCGACGGCGAGTCCGGCGAGCAGGAACCAGCAGCGGCGCGCGGCTCCCAGCGCGGCCCAGTCGCGGCGGACCGCGTGGGTGATCAGCGTGGCGAGCACCCCCAGCAGGATCAGCCCCAGCACCCAACTGGAGCTCTTGCGAAGCGCCTTGAGCAGGGGCGACTGCGCGAGTTCGAAGCCGGCTGGCGACCAGAACAGGCCGCTGGCCCACAGATCGATCTGCGGCGCCGCAAGAAACAGTATCGAAAACCCGAGGACCGCCGCCGCGGCGGCCCCGCTCGGTCGCGCGAGCCAACGCGTTCGGGGCCGACCGATCCAAGCCTGGATCCCGACGTCCGCCATCGTCCCCTCCGACGCATCCCCGGACCTGGGATGCCAGAGTCGTTTGGCGCGACCATGATGGATCAATCACCGCCATGCGTCGAAGCCTTGCAGGATCGACGACGGTCGCTCCGCGCGCGGAGAAGGTGTCGGATGGCTGGCTTTTTCGCCGTTCCGCCTGTATGAGGCGCGCGCTTTCAAAGACGCTCCCTCCCCCTCAGACAGAAAACGCGCCCGCGCCCGCCGGCATCGTCCGGCGGGGCCCGCCAGAGTTTGTGATGAACCTTCGAAACATCGCCATCATCGCCCACGTCGACCACGGCAAGACCACGCTGGTGGACCAGCTGCTGGCCCAGTCGGGCGTGTTCCGCGCCAACGAGGCGACCACCGAGCGCGCCATGGACTCCAACGACCAGGAGCGCGAGCGCGGCATCACCATCCTGGCGAAGGCCACCTCGGTGCTGTGGAACGGCAAGGCCGGCGAGACGCGCATCAACATCATCGACACGCCCGGCCACGCCGACTTCG
>JBKBUS010000143.1:0-5116 GCA_046290035.1 Brevundimonas sp. | reverse complement strand
ACTTCGACCGCACCCTGAAGACCAACCTCTACGGCTATTTCAACATGACCAAGGCGGCGGTCCCGCACATGAAGACCGGCGGCGCGATCGTCATGACCGGCTCGGTCACCGGCCTGATGGGCAACAAGCAGCTGCTCGACTATTCGATGACCAAGGGCGGCATTCACGCCTTCGCCCGGTCGCTGGGCACGCACCTGGCCCCGCGCGGCATCCGCGTGAACGTAGTCGCGCCCGGCCCTGTCTGGACCCCGCTGAACCCCGCCGACAAGTCGGCCGAGGACGTCGCCCAGTTCGGGGCGCAGACAGTCATGAAGCGCCCCGCTCAGCCGGAGGAGATCGCGCCGGCCTTCGTCTTTCTGGCCTCGCCCCAGATGTCGAGCTTCATCACCGGCGAGATACTGCCGATCATCGGCGGCTATTCCGGCGGCTGAGGCTTGGGCGCCTTCTCCGGCAGGTTGAACCAAGATTGGAAGGCGCGGGCGCGGGCCACGTCGCCCTCCAGCGCGAGCGCACCGTCCAGCGCCTCGAGCGGCGCCTTGACGTAAACGAACCCGGCGATCGGCTCCGGCCGCCCGACGAAGGTGACATCGACGTCCTCGATGGTCGCCCGCTCGGCGCTCAGCCGGCCTTCGGCGACGGTGACGACGAAGGTCTCTTCGCCCAGCCGGAACCCGAACCGCCCCCCGTCGCCGTCGGCCTTCGCCGCGTCGAACATCGTGAGAAAAGACAGCATCAGCGACGCCGGCGACAGCGGCAGCGTGGGGTCATGGTCCGGCGAGCGCGCCGCCCAACGGCCCAGCGCCATGATCATCTCGTCGGCCTCATAGCCCCAAGGGGTGAGGCCGTAGACCTGGACCGACGCCGGCGGCGGCAGGCGGCTTCGCTCCACCACGCCATGCGCTTCCAGCGTGTCCAGCCGCTGCGTCAGGACGTTGGCGCTGATCCCCGGCAGGGCCGCGCGGATGTCGCTGAACCGGCGCGGCCCGAACATCAGCTCGCGCAGGATCATCAGCGACCAGCGCTCCCCGACCAGCTCCATGGCGTGAGCCGTCCCGCAGGCGTCCTCATACCAGCGCGGTCGGCCCCCGACCCAGTGAGTTATTTTTTCTGACTTCATTGTTGACAAAAATAACCCACCGGGCGACCCTGCGCAATGTCGAGGCGTCAGAGGCGCTTCAGACGCAATCCGCAGGCGCCGCAGGGAGGGAACCGGCGCGCCTTCGCCGTTCCAAGGGAGGGGACAATGTCCCGCATGATCTTCATCAACCTGCCGGTGGCCGACCTCGCCGCCGCCAAGGCCTTCTATGCGGGGGTCGGCGCGGTGAACGACCCGCGCTTCACCGACGAGACCGCAGCCTGCATGACCTTCTCCGAGCACATCCACGTCATGCTGCTGACCCACGAGAAGTTCTCCGGCTTCTCGCCGCGCCCGATCCCGTCGCGCGACACCGCCGAGGTTCTGCTGTGTCTGTCCGCCGACAGCCGCGAGGCCGTGGACGCCATGACCGAGGCCGCCTGGAACGCCGGCGGCCGCATGGATCCGGTCGCCACCCAGGACTACGGCTTCATGTACGGCAGAAGTTTCGAGGACCCCGACGGGCACATCTGGGAGGTCATGTGGATGGACCCCGCCGCCGCCGAGAAGGGCCCGGAGGCCTTCGCCGCCGAGATGGAGCCCGCGTGATGAGCGTCCCGCACGAACTCAGCGTCACCCGCTTCATCGCCGCGCGGCCGGAAACGGTCTGGACCGCCTTCATCGATCACGCGACCGAGTGGTTCACGCCGCGCCCCTGGACGACGCCGAGCGTCGACTACGACCTGTGGCCCGGCGGCCGCGCCGACGTGGTGATGCAATCGCCCGAGGGCGAGCGGCACGCCTCTCAGGGCGTCGTGCTGCTGGTGGAGCCGGCCCGGCGACTGGTGACCACGGGCGCCATGACCGAAGATTTCGTCCCCCAGCCCGGCGACATGAACTTCGTGCGCATCGACACCTTCGAACCGGAGGGCGACGGCACGCGCTACACCGCCACGGCGCGCCACTGGGAGGCCGCCGCGGTCGCCGCCCATCGCGAGATGGGCTTCGAGGCGGGCTGGGCCGCCGCCGCCGACCAGCTGGCCGAGGTGGCCGAACGTCTGGAGCGGGGATCATGACCGGCAAGGCCGTGGTCAAGGGGCCCGCGTCGTACTTCCCGTCGATCGAGAAGACCTACGGCAAGCCGATCTCCCACTGGAAAGAGATCATCCGCGCGGGGCGGCCGGCCAAGCACATGGAGCTGGTGGCGATGCTGAAGTCCGACCACGGCCTGGGCCACGGCCACGCCAACGCCCTGGTCGCGCACACATTGGCCGAGGAGGCCCGCCCATGACCGACAAGATCGTCCCCTGCCTCTGGTACGACCGAGGCCAGGCCCTGAAGGCCGTCGAATTCTACATGTCGCTCGGCCTGCCCGACAGCCGCATCGACCAGGTGAACACGAGCCCCTCCGACAATCCCCACAGCGGCCACGCGGCGGGCGAGGAGCTGACGGTGGCCTTCACCCTCGCCGGCCGGTCCTTCCTCGCGCTGGCGGGCGGCCCGGCCTTCCCGCACACCGAGGCGGTGTCCTTCACCATCCTGACCGATGACCAGGCGGAGACCGACCGGCTGTGGGACGCCATCGTCTCGAACGGCGGGGCGGAGAGCGCCTGCGGCTGGTGCAAGGACCGCTGGGGCGTGAACTGGCAGATCACGCCGCGCCGGCTGATCGAGGTCGTGACCCACCCTGATCCCGATGTCGCCAGGGCCGGCTTCGAGGCCATGATGACCATGACCAAGATCGACATCGCCGCGCTCGACCGTGCCGTCGGCGACGCCTGACCCACCCCGCCCTCAACCAGCGGGCGACCGCGTGGCGAGCGGTACGGCTCGAACAAGGAGACTCACATGTCCTACGCGACCGGCTTTCTGACCCCCGTGAAGATCCAGGACAGGGAGCGCTACATCGCCTCCGCCCGCGAGGGCTCGGCCCTTTTCAAGGAGTACGGCTGCATCGAGCAGGTCGAGGCCTGGGGCGTCGATGTCCCGGACGGCAAGCTGACCAGCTTTCCCATGGCGGTGAAGCTGGAGCCCGGCGAGGTGGTGGTCTTCGCCTGGCTGAAGTGGCCCGACAAGGCGACCGCGGACGCCGCCTGGACGAAGATGATGGAGGATCCCCGCATGGAGAAGATGGACATGCCGTTCGACGGGAAGCGCATGATGTGGGGCGGCTTCGAGACCATCTTCGAGAGCTGACCGGATCAGATCTGCGCCGGCTCCGGTCCAAGGAGCCGACGCAGGCGCGGCCACAGGTTCGCCAGGGCCGAGAGAAAGCCCACCACGCTCGCCGCCACCTGGAACGCCGACCACATCAGCTGGATCAGGCCCGGTCCGAAGATCGCCTCGGACAGCGGATACAGCACGCGGCTGACGCCGATGCGGAACCCGGCGTAGGCCGCGGAGTATTCGATCGAGCGTTCGGCGAAGAAGGCGATGGCGACAGCGGCGGACACCGGCGCCCACATCAGCGGCAGGACCAGCAGCAACGCCAGCAGCGACAGGACGAGGCTGGTCCCCAGGCTCGGCCCCCTCGCCCAGGTGATCCCCAGGCCCGCCGCCAGCGCCAGCCCGAGCATGGTCCAGAGCACCGGGAGCGCCAGATCCGCCGCGACCATCAGGTCGGCGCCCAGCACGCCCAACGCCAGCATCACGCCCCCGGCGCCCGCGAAGCCCATCAGCCACAGGGCGCCGTACTGGCCCAGGCGGCGTTTCAGATGCGCCAGGTCGATCATCCTCGCTCTCCCCACGGCCCCGCTCCGACGTTCCCGCAAGCCGCGGGCCTCGTCCAGTGGAATAACCGTGATCCACGCGGCCGCCGGATTGCTGAACTTCGTTGCCTGCCGACGGGGACACGCTAGGCTGTTCCGGCATCTGTTTGGGGGTCGAATGTCTTTCCGCGTCGTCGCCGCCGCGTTGGCGAGCCTTGTCATCGCGTCGGCCGCGCCCGCGGCCGCTCAGTCGCCGAGCGCCCGGCCCCTGGTTGAAGGCGCGAGCCATGACCCCGCCGTCCCCGGTCTTCGTTCGGTGCTGGGGTGGGACTTCGGCGAGGCGATCAGTCGTCCTGCCGACCTGCGCCGCTACTTCGACGCCTTGGCGGCCCAATCGCCGGATCGCGTGCGGATCGGCGAGTACGGCCGCACCCACGAAGGTCGTCCCCTCTGGTGGGCCGTGGTGGGCTCCCGGGAGAACATTGCGCGGCTCGATGCGATCAAGGCGGCCTCGCAGGCCATCTCCGACCCGCGCATCACAAGCGCGGCCGAGGCCGAGCGCATCATCGCCGAGATGCCGGCGGTCGTCTGGCTGGCCTATTCGGTCCACGGCGACGAGATCACCCCGGCGGACGCCGCGGCCGCCACGGCGCACCACCTGCTGGCCTCGCGGGATCCGGCGGTCGCCGGATGGATGGAGCGAACGGTGGTGGTCTTCGTGCCGACCCAGAACCCGGACGGACGCGAGCGCTTCATAAACAGCTTCACCGCAGGCCTGGGGGTCGAGCCCAACCCCGATCCGCTGTCGGCCGAGCGGGCGCAGCCGTGGCCGGGCGGGCGGTTCAATCACGACCTGTTCGACCTGAACCGCGACTGGTTCATCCAGACCCAGCCGGAGACGCAGGGCCATGCGGCGCTGGTGCTGGACTGGCGCCCCCATGTGCTGGTGGACGCCCACGAGATGGGCACCGACGAGAGCTTCTTCTTCCCGCCGGAGGCCGACCCGCTGAATCCGCTCCTGCCGGCCTCGACGCTGGCGATGCGCGAGACGATCGGGAGGAACACGGGCCGTCGCTTCGATGCGATCGGGCAGCCCTACTTCAATCGCCAGATCTTCGACGCCTTTTATCCCGGCTACGGCGACGGCTGGCCCGCCTATCTGGGCACGGTGTCGATGACCTATGAGCAGGGCTCGCCGCGCGGGTTGGTGGGTCGGCGCTCGAACGGCGAGCTGCTGACCTATCGCGAGGGCGTGCGCAATCTCGTCGTCGCATCCCTCTCGACCATCGAGGCGGCGGCCGCGAACCGGGAACGTCTGTGGCGCGATCGCTGG
>JBKBUS010000142.1:0-5118 GCA_046290035.1 Brevundimonas sp. | reverse complement strand
GACGACAAGCGCCCCTGTCATGAACTAATCGTCACGTTCGGCTACCGATGCTCGGCGGCGACCCCCGCATCGTCCAGGGCGCGCGTTTTCGGACTGGCGGGGAACGCCTTAGCCGTTAAGGCTTTCACAGAGGCGGACGGGGAAGGGCTCGCGCACCATGACGGCCAGCGCCGAAGGCGAGGTCAAGCACTGGCTGCAACCGGGCAGAACCTGCTGGCGCGCGGCGCGGGCGGATCGCTTCACCGTTCTGCTGGACAACGCGGCGTACTTCGACGCCCTGGACCAGGCCCTGGCGCGGGCCCGCCGTTCGGTGGTGATCCTGGGCTGGCAGTTCGACCCGCGCACGCGCCTGGATCCCTACGATACGGGGCGGGACGCCGAGATCGGCCGTCGCCTGCGCCTGATGGTCCGCCATAACCCAGAGCTCGACGTGCGCCTTCTGATCTGGCGCTCGCCCATCCTCATCGCGGCCTCCCAGGGCTTCTACCCGCATCGCGCCCAGGCCTGGTTCCGCAAGCGGATCGTCGAGTTCAGGCTGGACTCGCCCGGGCCCGTCGGCGCCTGCCATCACCAGAAGGCGGTGATCATCGACGAACGTCTGGCCTTCTGCGGCGGCGGCGACATCGCGACCGACCGCTGGGACACGCCCGAGCACCTGGACGGCGACCCGCGCCGGTGCATGCCGTCGGGGCTGATCGCGCCGCCGCGGCACGAGACCATGTGCATGTTCGACGGCGAGGCGGCGCGCGTCATGGCGGATCTGGCCCGCGAACGCTGGTTCCGCGCGACCTGGGAGCGCACCGCGCCGGTGGAGGCCGATGAGGATCCCTGGCCCGAGGCCATCGCCCCGGACCTGCGCGACACGCCGGTGGCCGTCGCCCGCACCGAGCCCGGCTGGCGCGGCCGCGCCGAGGTGCGCGAGAACGAGGCGCTGCACCTGGAATGCATCCGGCGGGCCCGCCGGCTGATCTATTTCGAGAACCAGTACTTCACCTCGCCGGTGATCGCAGAGGCGCTGGCCGCGAGGCTGCGCGAGCCCGACGGTCCGGAGGTGGTGCTCGTCACCACCGGCCGCAGCCCCAGCTGGTTCGACAGCATGACGATGGACACCGCCCGCGCCGAGGTCCTCTATCGCCTCGAGAAGGCCGACCGGCACGGGCGCTTCTACGCCTTCAGCCCCCTGACCGAGGACGGCGAGCGCATCATCGTCCACGCCAAGGTCAGCATCATCGACGACGCCCTGCTCAGGATCGGCTCGACGAACCTGAACAACCGCTCCATGGGCTTCGACACGGAGTGCGACGTGGCCGCCGCGCCGGAGGACGAGGCCGGCCGCGCGTTCGTCCGCGCGTTCAGACACCGCTCGATCGCCCATTTCCTCGGCCAGGCGCCCGAGGCCTACGCCGCGGTGGAGGCGCTCAGGGGCTCGACCGGTCAGGCGATCGAGGAGCTCGCCGGCGGGCGCATGCGTCTGTTGGGCGAGGATCGGCCGACCGCGCTGCAGCAGACGGTGGCGGAGTGGCAGCTGGGCGATCCCGTCTCGACGCGCGACTCGTTCCGCCCCTGGCTGCGGCGCACCCGCTCGCAACGGCCCAAGGCGGACCTGCTCGACGTCAGCTAGCCTCGATCTCGAAGTCCAGCACCAGCGGCAGATGATCCGACGCCGCCCGCGCGAGCGGCGAGAAGGGCGCCGAAACCGCCGTGGGCCGGATCTCCGGGCTCACGAAGGCGTGGTCGATGCGGATCGCCGGAAAGGCGGAGGGGAAGGTCTTCACGCTCGGCTTCCGGCCCAGCCGCCGCTGCGCGTCCGCCAGCCGCGCCGCCAGGATCCGGTAGGGGCGGGTGATCGAGGTGGCGTTGAAGTCTCCGGTCAGGATCACCGGCCCCTGCATCATCGGGTGCTTCAGCCAGGCCTTGCCGACCAGCGCCGAGGCCTGCAGCCGCTGCTCCCGCGGCACCAGGCCCAGGTGCGTGTTGACCACGTTCAGCTCCACGCCGTCGATGTCCAGCCGCACCCACAGCGCGCCGCGCGGCTCCAGCCCGGGAACCCCGGCGACCGTCGGCAGGGCGTCCGCCTTGATCAGCCGCTCGGGATGGTGGGTCAGGATGGCGTCGCCATAAAGCTCGGCCTCCACCCGCATCGCCGGGTGGAAGTGGAACGCCATGCTCAGCCGCTCGGCGATGGCGGCCGCCTGGTCGATATGGCCGGTCCGGGCCCTGCCCACGTCCAGTTCCTGAAGACAGACGATGTCGGGCTCGTAGTCGGCGATCACGGCCGCCACCCGGTCCACGTCGAGCTTGCGGTCCGTGCCGACGCAGCGGTGCACGTTGTAGGTCATCAGCCTCGGCATGCGCGGCCCTGCTAGGCGATTTCGGATCGCGGCGCGACCCCGCGCGGGGTCACAGCTGGATCAGGTGGTTCGGTAGTTCGTCGCGATTCATCGCCCCGGGCGGGAAATGCTCCGCCAGCACCGCGCCGCATCGCTCCACCGCGCGCACGAACCCGTCGGCCGGCCGGCCTTTTTTCAGATCGAGCGCCAGCTCCGCGATCAGCTCGCCCCAGAGCTCGGGATCGACCTTGGCGTGAATGCCCTTGTCGGCCACCACCTCCACCACATGCTCCGACAGCGCCGCGTAGATGAGCACGCCGGTGCGGTTCTCGGTGACGTGGATGCCGTGCGCCAGGAACTGCTCCATCGCGGCCCGGTGGACCCGCGTCCGGCGCAGCGGCGTCGGCACCATCCAGCGCCGCAGCGGCGGCAGCTGCAGGATCAGCAGGGTCGACAGGAACACCGCCGCTTGAACGATGCCGTAGGCCGCGAGCGTGCGCCCGATCGTCAGGTCGCGGGCCGAGGTGTGCGCCGCCTCCCAGTTCGAGCCCAGGCCCGGCAGCCAGGAGGCCTCGAAGCCCAGCGGCACCAGGCCGAGCGGCAGCACCAGCGCCGCCGCCGCCGCCCAGGCCAGGGCGATGTCGCGCCAGTCCGACACGCGCCGCGCCAGGACGCAGATGATCTCGCCCGAGGTGGTGGTCTCGGCGCGGGCGATGGCCTCGGCGATGCGCGCCTGATCTTCCGGCCTGATCTTCATCACCAGCCCCCCGAGGCCCCGCCGCCGCCGAAACTCCCGCCCCCGCCGCCGAAGCCGCCGCCGCCGCCGAAGCTTCCGCCTCCGAAGCCGCCGCCGCGACCCCCGCGACCGCTGCTGGCCAGGGCGTCGAGAACCGTCCACAGCACGACCGTGCCCACGCCGCTCGGCCGGCGCCGCCGGCCCCTCAGCCCGCCGCTGATCAGGCCGAGGAACAGGAACAGGAAGACCAGGGCGATGACGATGGCGGGTCCGGCGGGCGCCGCGGAGCTGGCCCTCGATCGCCGCCACGCCGGCCTCGATCCCGGCCTCGTAGCCGCCGGTGCGGAAGCGCGGCAGGATCGCGTCGTGGATGACCAGGGCGGACCAGGCGTCGGTGAGGATCGGCTCCAGCCCGTAGCCGACCTCGATGCGGACGCGCCGCTCCGCCGGCGCCACGATCAGCAGGACGCCGTTGTTCGTCTCGGACTGGCCGATCCCCCACGCCCGACCCAGCCGGTAGCCGTAGTCCGCGATCTCGTACCCCTCCAGGCTCCGCAGGGTCACGATGACCAGCTGGTCCGAGGTGTCGGCCTCCAGCTGCGCGAGCCGCGTCTCCAGCGCCGCCTGGGTCTCAGGCGAGATCAGGCCCGCCTCGTCGACCACTCGGCCGCTCAGCGTCGGGAAGTCCTGCGCCGCCGCTCCGCCGGGCGCGAGGATCAGGACGGCGGCGAGGACCAGCCCCGCCCATCGAGCGAAAAGCGCCATCAGGCCCCCGGGGCGGCGCCCGGCGTCACCGGCGGCTGACCGCCGCCTGGCGCGCCCGCCGCGGCCGGCGGCGCGTCGAGGTTGAAGTTCACGCTCGGCGCGGTCTGGGCCTCCGCCGTCGCGGTGAACAGCTGCATGGGCTCCGAGCCGGAGTGGATCGTGTTGGCCCAGATCACCGTCGGGAACACCCGCAGGGTCGTGTTGTACTGGCGGACGGCCTCGTTGTAGTCGCGCCGCGCGATCTGGATCCGGTTCTCCGTGCCCTCGAGCTGCGACTGCAGGGCCAGGAAGTTCTGGTTGGCCTGGAGCTGCGGATAGGCCTCGACCGTCACCAGCAGGCGCGACAGCGCGCTGGACAGTTCCCCCTGCGCGGCCTGATACTGCTGGAAGGCCTGGGGGTTGTCCAGGTCGGAGGCGTCGATGTTGACCGAGGTGGCGCGCGCGCGGGCCTCGATCACCTGGGTCAGGGTGGTGCGCTCCTGGATGGCCGAGGCCTGGACGGTGGCGACCAGGTTGGGCACCAGGTCGGACCGCCGCTGATACTGGCTCTGGACGTCGGCCCAGGCCGCCTCGGCGCGCTCCTGCTGCTCCGGAATGGCGTTGACACCGCAGGCGCCCAGTCCCAGCGCCATGGCCGAGACGGCCCCCATGCCCACAAGTCGACGTCGCAGTCCGGCCATCGATCGATCCCCCTGGAAATCCGCCAAGAGGTATCAGCGACCGGCGGTCGTCTTCAAGCGCGGGTTTGCGACAGCCGGGTCAGGCCATCGGCTCTGGCTCGACCCCGGCCGCCCGGCAGGCGGCGACATAGGTGTTGGCCAGAAGGCAGGCGATGGTCATCGGCCCGACGCCGCCGGGCACCGGGGTGATCGCCCCGGCGACGGGCTCGGCCTCCTTGAAGGCGACGTCGCCGACCACGCGGGTCTTGCCCTCGGCCGCCTTGGCGGGATCGGCGGAGGGGACTCGGTTGATGCCCACGTCGATGACGGTCGCGCCGGGCTTGATCCAGTCGCCCCGGATCATCTCGGGCCGGCCGACCGCCGCGACCAGGATGTCCGCCTGGCGGCAGACGGACGCCAGATCGCGGGTCCGCGAATGGGCGACCGTGACGGTGCAGTTCTCGGCCAGCAGCAGCTGCGCCATCGGCTTGCCGACGATGTTGGAGCGTCCCACCACCACCGCGTGAAGGCCCGACAGATCGCCCAGCGCGTCCTTCAGCAGAAGGATCGAGCCCTGCGGCGTGCAGGGGACCAGCCCCGGCAGGCCCACCGCCAGTCGCCCGGCGTT
>JBKBUS010000141.1:3470-5125 GCA_046290035.1 Brevundimonas sp. | reverse complement strand
TCTCGCCTTCGCGGGAGACGTCGACGTCCTCCTCGATCTGCGGCTCGCCCCGGCCGATCAGCGCGCCGAGCTCCGGCGCCAGCTCCGCCAGCGGCAGGCCCAGGGGTTGTTCGACCCGGATGGCCAAGAGCTCGCGGGCGCTGTCGTTGATCGCCGAGACGCGGCCCTCGCGGTCCAGGCCGATCACGCCCGCCGATACGCCGGAGAGTACGGTCTCGGTGAACAGACTGCGCGCCTGGGCTTCCTCGCTCGCCTGACGCAGCGCCTTCTGCTGCGCCTCGAGATCCTCGGCCATGCCGTTGAACGCGCTGGACAACATGTTGATCTCGGCGAGGTCCCGGTCGGTCGGCACCCGCGCCCCGAGGTCGCCGGAGGCGATCTGGTTGGAGGCGTTGATCAATCGGGCGACGGGACGCGAGATCGCGTTGGCCGCCGACATGCCCAGCCACACGGCGCCCACCAGGACGAGGATCACCGTCTGTCCGTAGGCGAGGATGAAACCCGCCTGGATCCGGTTTCGGCTGTCCTCCGCCTCGCGATAAGCCTGGATCGCCTGGTCGCTCTGGCGCATCCGCGCGATCAGACCGTCCTCGAGCGGCCGCACCACATAGAGGTAGGCGTCGGGGTAGCCGGGCAGGACGGTCACCGCCCGGATCACGTCCGGCGTCTCGGTCACCTCCACCCAGGCCTCGTCGCCGGCGTCGGCCACCGCATAGGCGTCGCCCGCCGGGGCCACATAGGGCGGCGCGCCGGGCGTCTCGCCGCGCGCCAGAACCTCGCCGTCGCCGTCCAGCACGTAGATGGCCGGATAGCCGAAGAAGGCGGCGATCTGGGTCAGCGCTGCGCCGAACCTCAGCCGCTCCTCGAACAGCGACCGAACCCCGCCCAGCTCGGCGGCGATGGTGGCCAGGTCCGCCGTCATCTCGTTGGAGACGTCCTCGACGTAGGCGCGCCCCACGGTCGCCCCGTTCTCGACGGCGGCGCGGACGTTGTCGCTGAACCAGGCGTCCACGCCTCGGTTGACAAGAACCCCGAACGCCAGGGCCACGATGACCGCGGGGCCGACGGCGACGGCCGAGAACAGGGTCACGAAGCGCAGATGCAGCCGCGCGCCCGCGTCGCTCGCGCGCTCCCGCACGAGACTGAGCACGCGCACGCCGATGATGGCCGCGATGACGGCCAGCGGCGCCAGATTGGCCAGCAGCACGAGCATGACCAGCCGGCTGGCCTCGCCCCGGGCGCCTGTCGCGGTCTCCGCCGACGGCGCCGCGGCCAGGATCCAGACGGCCAGTCCGATCAGGGCCAGCGAGAGGGCGAACAGGCCCGCGAAAACATAGCGCGCGCGTTCGTCCAGCGCCCCGCGCCTCAGCGCTTCGAGCGGCCGCAGCGGTTCGCGCTCGACGCCAGGCTCGGCTTGCCTCATGCGCGGACCTTAGGCCGCTCTGTTACCCGAAATCAACGGTGAGTCACCGATGTGCATCACCAGCCCCGATCGCCACCAGTCGGCGAGCGCCGGAACGATATCGGCCGGATCGTCGAGGCGGCAGAGCCTGGCCTTGGCCTGGCGACGGGCGGCGGGATCGTCCGGCCACGGAGCCTGTTCGACATACCAGCCCAGGTGCTTGCGGAACATCTTCAGACCCAGGGGCGCGCCG
>JBKBUS010000141.1:0-3460 GCA_046290035.1 Brevundimonas sp. | reverse complement strand
GAAGGCGAGGCTTTCGGCGAGATGGCGCTCCACGATCGCCAGCCGCGCCTCCGGGCCCGGCTCGGCGAAGGTCGAGCCCGTCGCCAGCGACGCCTCGAGCAGGGCCGGCAGCCACGGCCGGCCGTAGACCCCGCGCCCCAGCATCAGGGCGTCGGCGCCCGACCGCTCCAGCGCCTTGCGGGCGTCGTCGACCGTCAGGATGTCGCCATTGACGATCACCGGGATGTCCACCGCGGCCTTCACCAGGCCGACCGCGCCCCAGTCCGCCTGGCCGGTGTAGAACTGGCTTCGGGTGCGGCCGTGGACCGCCACCGCCTTGACGCCGATCGCCTCCGCGTCGGCCGCCAGAGCGGGCGCGTTGATCGAGGACGGGTCCCAGCCCAGCCGCATCTTGACCGTGACCGGTCGGGACACCGCCTCGACGACCGCGCGCATGATGTCTCGGGCCCGATCCGGCGTGCGCATGAGGGCCGAGCCGGAGGCGATTCCGGTCACCTCCTTCGACGGGCAGCCGAAGTTCAGGTCGATGATGTCCGCGCCCGCCCTCTCCGCCATGCGTGCGCCCTCGGCCATCGCGGCGGGATCGGCCCCCACCAGCTGGATCACCGTCAGGGGCAGCCCCTCGCCGACGGCCGCGCGCCGCACGACGTCCGGGCGGCCGCGCGCCAGCTCCTTGGACGCCACCATCTCGGTCGCGACGTAGGCGGCGCCCAGGCTCGAAGCCAGCCTGCGGAACGGCAGGTCGGTCACGCCGGTCATGGGCGCGGTCAGCACCCGTCCCGGAATACGGACGTCGCCGATCCAAAGCTCGCGGTCGGTTCTGAGCATGCGGCTCTCTAGCCTGCCTCTCGCCAGCCGCCAAAGCGGTCTCTAGAAGGCCGGACATGAGATTCGCGGGCGTGGTGGTGGCGGCGGGTTCGGGCTCGCGGGCGGGCGGGGCCAAGCAGTGGCGTCTGCTGGGCGCCAAGCCCGTGGTCCGCTGGTCCGTCGAGGCGCTGCTGGGCGCCGGCGCCGTCGAGGTCGTGGTGGTGATTCCGGAGGGCGCAGACGCCGAGGCGGCGGAGGCTCTGTCGGGTCTGGCCGGGTGGCGCACGACGACCGGCGGGGCCACGCGGACCGCCTCGGTCATGGCCGGTCTCCGGCGGCTGTCCCTCGGCGACGAGGACGTCGTTCTGATCCACGACGCGGCTCGGCCCTTGCTGTCGGCCGCGGTGATCGAGCGTCTTCTGGCCGCGCTGGCAACCCATGACGCCGCCCTGCCCGTCCTGCCGGTGGCGGATTCCCTCAAGCGGGAAGCGGCCGGACGATCGGGCGGAGCGGTTGAGCGCGAAGGCCTCGTCCGCGCCCAGACGCCCCAGGCCTTCCGACTGGGGGCGCTCAGGCGCGCCTACGCCGTCTGGCCTGATCAGTCGCCCGCGACCGATGATGTCACGGTGTTTGAGGCGGCGGGCGGCGCCGTCGCGCTGGTTCCGGGCGACCCCGCCCTCATGAAGCTCACCTATCCGGAGGATTTCGCCATGGCCGAGGCCCTGATCGCGCACGAGACCCGCATGGGCCTGGGCCTGGACGCCCATCGCTGGGGCCCCGGCGACACGGTCTGGCTGTGCGGCGTGCCGATCGCGCACGAGCAGACGCTGGTCGGCCACTCCGACGCGGACGCGGGCCTGCACGCCTTGACGGACGCCATTCTCGGGGCGCTAGGCGAAGGCGACATCGGCGACCACTTCCCGCCGACCGACCCCCAGTGGAAGGGCGCCAGCTCGGACCGGTTCCTGGTTCACGCGGTGGAGATGGTCCGCGCCCGCGGCGGGCGGATCGTCAATGTCGACGTCACCCTCGTCTGCGAGCGCCCGCGCATCAAGCCGCATCGCGCCGCCATGCGCGAACGCCTGTCCGAGCTCCTGGGCATCCCGCTGGGCGCGGTCAGCGTGAAGGCCACGACGACCGAGGGCATGGGCTTCGCCGGCCGCCAGGAGGGTTTGGCGGCCCAGGCCATCGCGGCGATCTCCCTGCCGGTGCGCGGCTAACGCGCGAAACTGCGCCACAGGGCGCCGACGAGGTTCACATCGTCGTCCGACCACGGCTTGACCTCGGTGGCGGCCAGCTGTCTCCAACGAGGATCGGCGCGGAAGGGCGCCATGCCCGCCTCGGTGGGCGACAGGATCAGCGCCTCGGTCGAGGCCTCGGCCAGCCCCTGCCCGCCCGCCTGTTCGAAGTAGATCTGGTGCAGCGCCGGGACGCCTAGCGCCTGGCTGGCCGCCTGGGCCGGCAGGGTGATCTCCAGGTTCCGGTTCGACAGATGCAGCACCACCACCCCGTCGTCGGCCACGACGCGCAGGTACTCGGCGAGGGCCTCGGTCGTCAGCAGATGGGTCGGCACGGCGTCGGAACTGAAGGCGTCGACGATCAGGACGTCATAGCTGTCGTCCGGGACGTCCCCGAGCGATAGCCTCGCATCGCCCAGCACCGTCGTAACCGGCCCCTCGGCGCAGTCCGAGATGAAGCTGAACCAGCGCGGGTCGCGCGACAGCCGGTCCACCGCCGGGTCGATCTCGAAGAAGGTCAGGCGGTCGCGGGGCCCGACGTAGGCGGCCAGCGCCCCCGCCCCCTGCCCGATCACCGCCATGCGCGTGTCCGGCGCCCGAGCCTGGGTCATCTGCACCGCCTGCCCCAGCGGCGTCTGGGGCGTGTAGTACAGCGTCGGCCGGCACCGCTGGTCCGGGTTCAGGGATTGCGCCCCATGAAGCGTCGTGCCGTGCATCAGCACATGCACCTCGCCGCCGAGCCCGGGGTCGGGCGTGCGCGCCACCCGCATGACCCCGAAAAAGCTGCGCTCACTGTAGGCCCAGTCGTAGCCCCGTGAGATGTGCTGCGCCGACCAGCACATCAGCGCCAGCACAAGCACGAACAGCGGGGCTCGGTCGCGCAGCAGATAGGCGCCGACCGCCGCCGTCCCCAGAACGCCCGCCGAAACCCTCAGCAACGGCTCTCCGCGCAGGTCAGGCAGGAACTCGGCGTTGTAGCGCATCATCTCCAGCAGCATCGGCGGCGTCAGCGCGATCGGGACGGCGAGGAACAGCGCGATCTTCTCCACGCGATCCAGCGGTCCGCGGGCCCAGTGGCGCGCAAGGCCGACCAGAACGAGGACGATCGGATACTCCCACACCGCCTCGAAGATGACGGGGGCGACCAGCGCCGTGAACGCGCCGCCGAGGACGCCGCCCAGAGATATCCAGAGGTAGAACTCCGTCAGCCGGTCGCTGGGCGGCCGTCGCCCGGCCAGCCGCTGGTGGCACAGAAGGGCCGCGAAGAAGAAGGCGGCGATGTTGGTCGCCACCAGCAGCAGCCACTCGCCTGTGCGGAACGCGATGAAGATCACCGCCACCGCCGCCGTCGCGGCCTGAAGCGCCAGCGTGACGTGAAACGGCGGCCAGGGCCGGTCGCTGAACGCCAGCACGAA
>JBKBUS010000140.1:1553-5139 GCA_046290035.1 Brevundimonas sp. | reverse complement strand
ACGCCAGGGCGCGCACCTCGAGCGCGGCAGGGTTGTTTCAGTTCATCGAACAGACCTGGCTGGCGACGCTCAAGCAGCACGGCGCCAAGCACGGCTATGGGCAGTACGCCGATCTCATCCACCGAGGCGGCGACGGACGCTGGCAGGTGAGGGGCGCGGCGCGCAACGTCATCCTGGACCTTCGGTTCGATCCACAGGCCGCTTCGGTCATGGCCGCCGAGTTCACGGCCCAGAACGCGGCCTACCTGCGTGGCCGCACGGGCCGGGAGCCGGGGGCCGGCGATCTCTACGCCGCCCATTTCCTGGGGCCGGCGGGCGCGGCGAGTCTGATGGAGGCCATGGCCACGCGGCCCTCGTCCAGCGCCGCGGCCCTGTTTCCGGAGGCGGCGCGCGCGAACCGCACCATCTTCTATCGCGACGGCCGCCCAGCCACGGTCAGCGAGCTCGCCGCCAATCTCTCGCGCATGGCGGGGGGCGGGGCGCCCGCCGCCGGCGCGAGCCCGGCTCAACCGCCGGACCCCGAGGCGCTGAAGGCGCAGGCGCTCGCCGCGCGCATGGATCGCTTGCGCCAGGACCAGACTCTGCTGAGCCTGCTGATCGAGCAGGATGACGGCGGGGCCTTCCGCAAGGCGTTCGGGACGGGCGACGCGGCGTAGTGAACACGTCGTTAAGCATGGCCGCGCCATCCTGCGCGCAGGAGCCTTCGCCATGACCGCCTACCGTTCCAAGCTGACCGAACTGGATATCCGCCGGCTGATCAAGGCCGCGGACGACGACGATCGGGCGGCGGCGGCGCACAAGCTGTGCCGCACCATGGACGCCGCGTCCCTGACTGCGGAGGAGCGCGACGCCGCCGAGAAGATCCTGCGTCTGCTGGCGGCCGACGCGGCCGAGATGGTGCGTCGCGCGATGGCGGTGACCCTGAAGGGGTCGCAACTCATTCCCCGCGACGTGGCCCGGAGGCTCGCCGCCGACGTCGACAGCGTCGCCCTGCCCATCATCGAGAACTCGCCGGTGTTCACCGACGCCGACCTGATCGAGATCGTGCGGGCGGGATCGGTGGTGCGGCAGACGGCCGTGGCGGCGAGGCCCCGGGTCTCGAGGGACGTCGCGGAGACGATCGCGTTCGAAGCGGCGGAGCCCGCCGTGCGCATGCTCGCCTCGAACGATAACGCCGACCTCAGCAAGACGGCGATGGATGCGGTCCTTGACCGTTATGGCGGCTCCAGGGACGTCGCCACCGCGCTGGCCTATCGGGCCGTGCTGCCGCTGGACATCAGCGAGCGGCTGATCGGTCTGGTCAGTGATCGCGTCCGCGACCATCTGATGTCCCGCCACGCCGTGGCTCCGGAGACGGTCATCCGGCTCGCGGGCGATGCGCGTGAGCGGGCGACCGTCGACCTCCTGGACCACGCGCGATCCGCGGAGGACATGCAGGCCTTCTGCGCCCGTCTGCACGCGCGCGGCGCTTTGACGGCGTCGCTCCTGCTGCGCGCCCTGGCGACGGGCGCGATCACCTTCTTTGAACACGGGCTGGCGGAGCTCGCCGGCACGCCCCATTCGCGCGCCTGGCTGATGGTGCACGACGCCGGCCCGCTGGGGCTTCGCGCGATCTACGATCGGGCGGGACTGCCGCCGCGTCTGTTCGCCGCCTTCAGGGCGGGGGTGGACACCTGGCGCGGTCTGCAGGCCGAGGGCGCGCCGCTCGATCCGGAGACCTTCCAGGAGCGAATGCTGCAGCGGTTCCTGACCCAGCGACCCCAGGCGTCCCGAGATGATCTCGCCTATCTGTTGGAGCGCCTGGACCGGGCCCCGAATCTCGGAGCGCTGGAGAATCGGACCGCCGCCTGACGCGCGGCTGCGGCGGAGCGGTCACCCGTGCTGGGCGACCCGCTGCTCGAGCTCCTCGGCCAGCGTCTTGCCGAGAGGGTGCTCGTCGGTCTGGATCTGGTCGCGCACCACGGCCTTGATGGCGTCGACGTGGGCGTCGATGAGGGCCATCGGCGCGGACAGCCGGCGGCTGGGGTCGTCCAGCAGCTTGCACAGGGACCCGGCCAGGCGGGTCACCAGGGGATACTGATAGGTGGTCCCCAGTCCCTTAAGGTCGTGCGCGCGGAAGTATAGGGCCTCGGCGGTCTGGGCGTTGAAGCCGTCGTTGCGGATCGCGGCCTGGGCGGCGTCCAGCTTGGCGATTTCGTCCTGAAGCCACTGGCCGAATTGGGCCGACATGGCCTTCAGGGCCTCCTCGGCTTTGGCGATGGCGCTGGCGTCGATGCCGCCGCCGATCTTGGCTCGGAGCGGGTTCGGGGGACGGATCACCTGGGCGGATGAGCTCACGGCGCACTCCTTGCCTAAAATTCGCGCACAGCTTGCCCCCCCAGCGCCTAAGAAACCGTTGCGGCGGTTCAGCCCGCGAACTGTTCGGCGAGAACGCGCTCCTCGAAGGATCGCCCGGCGTCGAACAGCATGGTCAGGGCGATGTCGCGGCGTTCATGAACCTCGACCACCCGGACGCGACGCACTTCGGTGCTGTCGGCCACCGCGCTGACGGGCCGTTTGTCCCCTTCGATCACGTCGAACCGCACCTTGGCGCGGTGCGGCAGCAGGGCGCCGCGCCACCTGCGGGGTCTGAAGGCGCTGATCGGCGTCAACGCCAGCACCTGGGCGTCGAGGGGAATAATGGGTCCGTGGGCGGAAAGGTTGTAGGCGGTCGAGCCGGCGGGCGTCGCGACCATGCAGCCGTCGCAGCTGAGCTCCTCCAGTCGGGTGCGGCCGTCGACGCTGATCTTGAGCTTCGCGCTCTGCCGCGTCTGCCGGAGCAGGGACACCTCGTTGATCGCCAAGGCCGCGTGATGCTCGCCGGCTTCGGTCCAGGCGTCCATCTGCAGAGGGTGGATGATGGCCCGGCCCGCGGCCGCGATGCGCTCCAGAAGCGCGTCTTCCTGATAGTCGTTCATCAGAAAGCCGACCGAGCCGCGGTTCATGCCGAAGACGGGCGCCGGATGATCCAGGGTGCCGTGCAGGGTCTCGAGCATGAAGCCGTCGCCGCCCAGGGCTACGATGACGTCGGCCTCGGCCTGATCCACTGAGGGATAGCGGTCCAGAAGGCGCGCGAGGGCTTCCTGGGCCTCGGGGCGGTCACTGGCCCTGAACGCGAGACGGAGGTCGGTGGGCATCGTGATCACCGAGAAAGCCAAGCCGACCCGGCCCAGCCTGTCAAACGCCGTCGTCAGGCGAGCGTCGGCAGGAGGCGGGCCTTGAACTCGCGTCGCGCCTGTTCCGGCGAGCGCGGCACGCGCGGCACGCGCGGATCACCGCCGGCGGGCAGTCCGCCGGTGAGTCGGCGAAGCTCATCGAGCAGGGCCGGCAGGACCGCGCGATCCATGCCCGCCGCATTGCACGCCAGAGCCAGGAGCTCCGGGGTCTCGGCCCGCACCGCCGCACGGACGTGACTGACCGGCACGCCGCCCAGCGCGGCGAGCGCATGCTCGAACAGGCCGACGTTCTGTTCCCGCAGGGCCCGGATCGCATAGCCCGCGCGGAGTTGGCCGCTCTGCACGAGCTTCGCCACGAGACGCCGATCCAT
>JBKBUS010000140.1:0-1543 GCA_046290035.1 Brevundimonas sp. | reverse complement strand
CTCGTCGCGCTGCGCCGGCGTCAGGGCCGGCGGCTCCGGCGCGGGGTGAACGACGGCTTGGGTCGCGGCGTGAACGGCGGCCTCGAGCTTGGCGGGATCGACGTTGAAGCGCTCGCCGATCGACTGGCGCAGCGCCGCGCCGACCCATTCGTAGAGTTGGCCGGCAAGTTGGCTCGACAGCCGGGGATGTCGCACAAGCGGCGCCCGGAGCGCGGCGATGCGGCGCGAATGCTCCACCAGCCTGGCCAAGCTCGCCTCGGTGACCTCCGCCGACGCATTGGAGGCCAGGGCGGTCATGACGGCCGGGTCGCCGCGGTCGATGATGTGGTCGACCAGCCGTCCCGACAGGGCAGGGCGCCTGGCCACCTCGATCTGATGCTCCAGCGTCGCCTCGATCAGGATCTTCAGCAACTGATCCTCCGCCAGCAGCGGGTTGGACGCGATGATCGGGCGCGCGATCTCGATCTCATCGAGCGCGAGCATGTTGATCAGGGCGACCGGCGCCCAATCCGCATCGGCGAGCTGCTTGGCCAAGGTGCGTCGGATGTCGCGCTCGGCCTGACGGACAAGGGTGACGAAGATCTCGGACAGGATCGGCGACTGCGCCGCGGCCGCGCCGGGACTGGCGCGACACAGGGTAGTTAGCGCCAGCAGCAGACGTTCCCGATCGCCCGGGTTGCGGCTTCTCGCCAGGGCGAGCAAGTCGATATCGCGCTTGGCGGGGTCCGCCGACATCAGCGGGACGACTGCGGACACGAGGGCGACTCCAGCGCTGCTCAATGGTCAAGCTATGACGCGCCTATGGTGAATGGCGCGTTAAGGACATGCGCGCCGGGTTGACGGCGCGCCCCGCCGGCGGGACCTTCCAGCAAGCCTGAAGGAGGGTTCGACATGGCTGACGGCGCGGTGGTTTCGCTGCAATCCCGGGTGTCCGAGGCGGAATGGAAGACGCGGGTCGAACTCGCGGCGCTTTACCGGCTCGTCGCCATGCATGGGTGGGACGACATGATCTTCACCCACATCTCGGCCCGGGTCCCCGGACCTGAGACCCATTTCCTGATCAATCCGTACGGCTACTTCTTCGAGGAGATCACGGCGTCGTCCCTGGTGAAGGTCGATCTGGACGGCAACATCGTCCAGGAGACCACGAACTTCATCAATCCGGCGGGCTTCACCATCCATTCCGCGGTGCACGCGGCCCGGGACGACGCGCACTTCGTCATCCATCTGCATACGGACGCCGGGGTCGGCGTCGCCGCACAGAAACACGGCCTGCTGCCGATCAGCCAGAACGCCTGCCTGCTCCAGCATCAGGTGGCCTATCACGGCTATGAGGGGCTGGCCCTGAACCACGACGAGCGCGAACGCCTGGTGGCCGACCTCGGCGACAAACCCCTGATGCTCCTGCGCAATCACGGGACGCTCGCCGTCGGAAGGACGGCGGCCGAGGCCTGGATCGGCATCTACTTCCTGGAGAAGGCCTGCAAGCAGCAGGTCGCGGCCCTGTCGGCCGGCGTGGACCACGTCCTGATCGCGCCGGACG
>JBKBUS010000139.1:0-5149 GCA_046290035.1 Brevundimonas sp. | reverse complement strand
GGCGTCCAGCGGCCGTACGTCCAGCTCTGGCACGCGGGCGCGGGCGTCGGCCAGGGTCGTGCCGGGGCCCAGGCCCAGCGCTAGGGCGGCGGCGTCGGCGGCGGCGATCCTCAGCGCGCCGCGATCCTTGTCGATCAGGACGACAGGCGGGCCGGCCGGGTCAGGCGGCGCGCTCGACGCCGCCCGCTCCCGCGCCAGCCGGTCTGTGGCGAGGAAGGGAAACCAGACCGCCAGATGCCGCCGGCGGGGCGAACGATCGCGTCTCACGATCCCACTCCAGGATCCAGCTGCGGGGCGGCGCGCCGGCCCGGCTGCGCTGAAGGGACGCCGTGAAGGCCGGGCGGCCGGGGGCGCGGGCGTCCAGCGCCGTGGACGGGGCGGCTGCCACCGACCACCGGGTCTCGGCCGCGCTGGGCGCCGGGTCCGCCCCGGCGCGCACGAAAAAACAGGTGGCGCGTCCCTTCTGCGCCGCGAAGGCCAGGCGTCGGCTGGCGGTCAGGGTCAGGGCCTTCGCCTCGCCCCAGCCGCTGAGGATCACGGCGGGCGCCGCGCCGCTGGCCAGCGCCTCCTCGCCGGCGGCCAGCAGCTGGGCCGCGTCCCGGACCTGGACCAGGATCAGGGCCGCCGGGTCCAGGCCCCAATCCTTCAGGCCGGCGCCATAGGGCAGGCCGGTCTCGGGCAGGGCGCGGCGCTCCAGCGCCCACACCAGGGCGGGCGCCTGAAGCCGAAGCGCCAGGCCCAGAGCGAAGCCGTCCGCGCTCTGGGCCTCCCCGCCCGCCTCGGCGAAGATCTCATGCACCGCGCCGCGCTTCAATCCGCCGCCCAGATGCCCGTCGATCTCCTCCCAGCCGAGCGACAGGCGCCGACCCGGCACGCCCGCGCGGGACGGCGCCGCCGAAAGGCGGTCGCGCAGGCGTTCCAGTTCGTCCTTTTTGTTCCGCATTTGTTCTCATAACGGACTCTGCGCGAGACGGGAGTCAAGGGCCTGCATGCGGGCGCGACGGAGTCGCACCGGTTCGCCTCCGGCTTGCGCCCCGCCCCTCAGTCGCTAGGGTCCGCCTCCGCTTTCCGTCGGGAGACCCGCCCGCCCGTGCGTCCGCTGTCGAGCCTAGTCCTGATCCTCATCGCCTGGCTGGCGACCGCGCTCGGCGCCGCGGCGCAGATCCAGCGGACCGAGCGGATCGCCGCCGAGCTCACTCCGATGACCGCCTGGGCCACGCCCGGCTCCACCGTCATCGTGGCGGTGCGCCAGGACATCAAGCCCGGCTGGCATACCTATTGGCGCAATCCCGGCGATTCCGGCGGGCCCACCACCCTGGACTGGACCCTGCCCGAGGGGGTGTCGGCGGGCGACATCGTCTGGCCCCTGCCGGAGCGGCAGCGGCTGCAGGACCTGATGAACTACGGCTATTCGGACGAGGTCTATCTGCCCGTGCCGATCGAGGTGCCGGCGGACGTCGCGCCCGGCGAGATCCTGCGCCTGTCCGTGGACGCCTTGTTCATGGTCTGCAGCGACGAGATGTGCGTCCCCGACGAGATGACGCTGACTCTGGCCCTGCCGGTGGCTGCCGACCAGCCGCCGCTGGACGCCCGGCACGGCGCCGCCATCCAGAGGGTGGTGGAACAGGCCCCGCGTCCCGCTGATCTGCAGGCGCGGGTCACGCGCCGGGGCGAGGCGCTGCTCCTGACCGTCGCGGGCGCCGAGGTTCAGGCGCTGGGCGGGCGCGACGTTTACTTCTTCCCGTTCGAAGGCGGGGTGATCGACCATCCGGCTGAGCAGACCCTGACGCGCGGCGAGGCGGGCCTCGCCCTGACCATTCCCGCCGGGCGCGCCATTCTGACCGGCGGACTGACCGGACCGATCGCGGGCGTTCTCGCTACGCCCGACGGCGCCTGGCAGATCACGGCCGAGGTGGGCGAGCCGCTCGCCGGCGTGACCGGGGCCGCCCTGCCGTCAGAGGCGGGGATCGCGGCGTTCCTCCAGGCGGCGCTGTTCGCGCTCCTGGGCGGGTTGATCCTGAACCTGATGCCCTGCGTCTTCCCTGTGCTGGCGATGAAGGCGGCGTCCCTGTCGGCGGCCGCCCATGACCGGGTCGAGGCGCGACGCGACGGGCTGGCGTTCCTGGCGGGGGTGCTGGCGACCTTCCTCGTGCTGGCGCTGGTCCTGATCGCACTTCGGGCGGCGGGCCAGGCGATCGGCTGGGGGTTCCAGCTGCAGTCGCCGGCCGTGATCGCGACGCTCGCGCTGTTGATGCTGGCGGTGGCGCTGAACCTGTCGGGCCTGTTCGAGGTGGGGCTTTCCGCGCAAGGCGCCGGCGGACGGCTGTCCCGCCTGCCGGGCGGGGCTGGAGCCTTCTTCACGGGCGTGCTGGCCGTGGTGGTGGCCGCGCCCTGCACCGCGCCCTTCATGGCCCTGGCCCTGGGCGCCGCGCTGGTCATGCCCGCGCCGATGGCGGCGGCGGTGTTCCTGATGCTGGGGCTGGGTCTGGCGCTGCCCTATCTGGCGGTCAGCCTGTCGCCGGGTCTGTTGCGACGCCTGCCGCGCCCCGGCCCGTGGATGGGCCGGCTCAAGGCGATCCTGGCCCTGCCCATGTACGGCGCCGCCGGCTGGCTGGCCTGGGTGTTCGCCCGGCAGGCGGGGCTGGACGCGCTGGGCCTTCTGTTCGTTGCCGCCCTGCTGCTGGCGCTCGCGGCCCTGCTGTGGGGCTGGAGCCAGGCGGCCCGGATGGAGGGACGGGGCGCCTTTTCGTCGGCGGTCGCGGCCGGCCTAGCCCTCCTTCTCGCGGCGGGGCTCGGCGTAGCCGCCGTGCGCGCGGCCCAGGCGCCCGTCCTCCCCGGTGCGGATCCCACATCGGGCGCCCTGGCTTCCCAGCCCTGGTCGCCCGAGGCCGTCCAGGCCGCCCTCGCCGAGGGACGGCCGGTGCTGGTCAACTTCACCGCCGACTGGTGCGTCACCTGCAAGATCAACGAGCGCGTCGCCCTGTCGACCGCCGCCACGCGTGCCGCCTTGGCGGAGGCGAACGCCGTCTACATGGTCGGCGACTGGACGCTGCGTGACGACGTCATCGCGCGCGAGCTGGAGCGCCACGGCCGCAGCGGCGTTCCGCTCTATCTGCTCTACGCGCCAGGAGAGACCGAGCCGCGCATCCTGCCCCAGCTTCTCACCCCCGGCGTGGTCGCCGACGCCCTGCGAGAGGCTACGCCCGCCGCCTGAGTTCCGCCTTCAGCACAGGAGACCGACCATGAGACTTCGCGCCTTTTGCCTGATCGCCGCCTCCACCTTCGCCCTCGCCGCCTGCGGCCAGCCGGCGGAACAGCCCGCCGAGCCGACCGAGACCGCCGAGGCTGGGCAGAGCCAAGCCCAGGCGGCTCCGGAGTTCACCCTGGTCAACGCCGAAGGCCAAGAGGTCTCGCTGTCGGATTTCCGCGGGCGCGTGGTGGTGCTGGAGTGGACCAACGAGGACTGCCCCTATGTGCGAAAGCACTATGGCGCGGGCGCCATGCAGGCCCTGCAGCGCGAAGCGGTCGAGGACGGGGTCGTCTGGCTGACCATCATCTCCTCCGCGCCGGGTCAGCAAGGCTATGTCGAGGGCGCGGACGCCACCGGCTGGAAAGACGAGTACGCCGCCGGCTTCACCCACCTGCTGCTCGATCCCACCGGAGAGACCGGCCGGGCCTATGGGGCGGTGACGACGCCCGACATGCGGGTGATCGACGAAGAGGGCCGGATCATCTTCACCGGCGGCATCGACGACCGTCCGACAAACCGGCCGGAGGATCTGGAAGGCGCCACCAACTTCGTCCGCGCGGCGCTGGCCGATCACGCCGCGGGCCGCCCGGTGGCCACGCCCTTCGCCCAGCCCTACGGCTGTTCGATCAAATACGCTGATGAACAGGGCGAGGCGGCGGCCTGATGGGGCGCTAGTCGACCTCCGGGTCGTCCCGGAGGTCGTCCGCATCGAAGGCGTAGTCGAGAAGGTCTCCCGGCTTGCAGTCGAGGGCGGCGCACAGGCGCGCGAGCGTGCGGAAGCGGATGCCCTTCACCTTGCCGGATCTGAATAGCGACAGCTGGGTCTCCGACAGGCCGACCGTCTGGGCCAGGTCCTTCGCCTTCAGGCCCTTGCTCGTGATCAGGGCGTCCAGGGTCACGCGGACGGGCATCAGATCATCTCGTCCAGTTCGGCCTGCACGCGGCCGGCCTGGTCCATGACACGTCCCAGCAGGAACAGGGCCCCGCCGATCATGCCGAGCGTCATGCCGGCCACGTCGAAATGCAGGAAACCCCCACGGCCGCCTTCGACGAGGCGGGTCAGGTTGGTGACCACGAACACGCTGGTCACTCCGCCGATCCCCAGCGCCAGTCCGACTCGGCGCAGCGCGCCCGACAGCGTCGGCTGGATCAGCCGACCCTTGGCGAGCTGGCCCATGGCGCGCCCTATCGACCAGACCGCGACCAGGTAGAAGACCGTCGGCGAGGCGAACAGCAGCCCGGCCAGCCAGTGCCGGGGCGGCGCGCCGTCGCGGGCCGCGATCAGCGCGGGAAACACCAGGTGGATGAGCGCCAAGAGGGCGCCGACGCTGATCACCATGAAGATCGCGAGCCAGCGGAACTGGCCGCACAAGGTGCGGAAGCGGGCGAGATCGCGCTGGGTCATGGGATGTCCGACATGTCTGATATTTAATCTTGACTTAAAGAGGCCGCGTTCGCAATCTTTATGTCCGAATTAAACGAGGACGCCATGGCGGCGATCGAGACTTACCGGCTGACGCGACGCTTCGGCTCCCGTACGGCGGTGGACAGGGTGTCGATGACGGCGCCGAAAGGGGCGGTGTACGGCTTCCTCGGACCCAACGGGGCGGGCAAGACCACGACGCTCAAGCTGCTGCTGGGTCTGCTCAAGCCGACGTCGGGGCGCGCCCTGATCGACGGGGTCGACGTGACCGCCGAGCGTCTGTCGGCGGCGCGCAAGGTCGGCGCTCTGCTCGAGGCCCACGGCTTCTACGGCAATCTCTCGGGGCGGGAGAATCTGGAGCTCACGCGTGTTCTGCTCGACCTGCCGAAGGGCGAGATCGACCGGGTGCTGGAGGTGGTCGAGATGACCGGCGACGCGCGGCGCCGCGTCTCGGACTATTCGTTGGGCATGCGTCA
>JBKBUS010000138.1:3091-5161 GCA_046290035.1 Brevundimonas sp. | reverse complement strand
CTGCTGCTCGCGGCCGGGCAGTCGCTGCGCCAGGTCACCAACCTCACCACGGTGATGACCGAGGGCTTCACCGCCGCGCGACGCCTGTTCGCGGCGCTGGACATCGCCCCTGAGATCCGCGAGGCGACCGACCCCAAGGCCCTGCCCGACGGTCCGGCGACGGTGGCGTTTGAGGACGTCTCGTTCACCTACGGACCGGCTGGCGCGCCGACCCTGTCGAACGTGTCGATCACCGTGAGGCCGGGCGAGACGGCCGCCCTCGTCGGGCCGTCCGGCGGCGGCAAGTCGACCCTGCTGTCGCTGCTGCCGCGCTTCTACGACGTCACGGGCGGGCGGGTGACCGTGAACGGGCTGGACGTGCGCGAGGTGCGGATCGACGATCTGCGGGATCGCATCGCCTTGGTCACCCAGGAGCCCTTCCTGTTCGACGACACCATCGCCGCCAACATCGCCTATGGCCGCGCCGACGCGGATCAGGCCGCCATCGAGGCGGCGGCGAAGGCGGCGGCGGCGCATGAGTTCATCATCGCCCTGCCGGACGGCTATCAGACCCGGGTCGGCGAGGGGGGGCTCCGGCTCTCGGGCGGACAGCGCCAGCGCGTCGCCATCGCTCGCGCCTTCCTGAAGGACGCGCCGATCCTTCTGCTCGACGAGGCCACCTCGGCGCTGGACACGGAGAGCGAAGCGCTGGTTCAGGCGGCGCTCGAGCGGCTGATGCAGGGGCGCGCCACCCTGATGATCGCCCATCGCCTGTCGACGGTTCAGAAGGCCGATCGCATCCATGTCATCGAGGCCGGCCGCGTGGTCGAGGCCGGAACCCACGCGGCGCTGGTCAGGAAGGGCGGCCTCTACGCCCGTCTGGCCCGGCAGCAATCGCTGGACGGCGAACCGGCGGAGTCCCAGAGCGCATGAGGCCGCTCCGCAATCCGATCCTGCAGTCGGCGCTAGCCTGGCTGCTGGCCGCCTGGATGCAGTTCTGCTTCCGAACCATGCGCTGGACCTGGGAGGACGCGCACCTGGCCGAGGAGGTCTGGGCCGAAGGCGGCGGCGTGCTCTGCGTCTTCTGGCATTCGCGGATCGGGCTGTCGCCGGCTTCCTGGCCGCTGGACCGGGCGCAGCCGGCGAAGGCGCTGATCTCGCTCTCGGCGGACGGCGAGTTCATCGCCAAGGCCGTGGCGCGGCAGGGCTTTCCGGCGGTGCGCGGCTCCTCGGCCAACAAGGACAAGGCCGACCGCGCCAAGGGCGGCGCGCAGGCGTTGCGGGACGGGCTTCGCCAGCTGAAGGTCGGGGCCCTGGCGATCACGCCGGACGGCCCCCGCGGTCCGGCCCGGCGGATGGCGGAGGGCCTGCCGCTGCTGGCCAAGCTGTCGGGCGCGCCGGTCCTTTTCATCGGTCTGTCGTGCAGCCCTGCGATCCGGCTGAAGAGCTGGGACCGGGCCATCCTGCCGCTGCCTTTCGCCCGGGGAGCGGTCGTGTGGGACCGGGCGCTGTACCCCGAGGGCGGCGACATGGCGGCGGTCACCGCCGACTGGACCGCACGGCTGAACGCGGTCGAAGCCCGCGCGGACGTCATCACAGGCCTGGCGTCATGAGCCTGGCGCTCTTCGCCTATCGTCAGGTCACGCGCTGGCTGGAGCCCCTGGCCCCGCGCCTGCTGGACGCCCGGGTGAACCAGGGCAAGGAGGACCCCGCCCGCGTGGACGAGCGGCTGGGCGTCAGCGCCCGCCCCCGACCGGAGGGTCCGCTGGTCTGGCTGCATGGCGTCAGCGTGGGCGAAACGCTGTCCCTGCTGCCGCTGGTCGAGCGCCTGGCGGCCACGCGCCCCGAACTGACGCTGCTCGTCACCTCCGGCACGGCGACGTCGGCCCAGCTGCTCGCCGAACGGCTGCCGAAGGGGGTGATCCATCAGTTCGCGCCGGTGGACGGCCCCCGCGCCGTCGCGCGGTTCCTGGATCACTGGCGGCCGACCGCTGGTATCTTCGTCGAGAGCGAGTTGTGGCCCAACCTGATCCTGGAGGCGCGGTCGCGGGGGGTTCGCCTGGCGCTGGTCAGCGCCCGGATCACAGAGAA
>JBKBUS010000138.1:0-3081 GCA_046290035.1 Brevundimonas sp. | reverse complement strand
CTGATCCTGCCGCAGGACGAGGCCTCGGCCAGCCGCATCGCGGCCCTGGGCGGACGCGTGGACGGCGAGGTCAACCTCAAACTCTCCGGCGGGCCCCTGCCCCACGACAAGGGCGCCTTCGCCCGCATCTCGGCGGCCATCGGCGACCGGCCGGTGGTCGTCGCCGCCAGCACCCATCCGGGCGAGGAGCTGTTCCTGGTGCGCGCGCTGGACGCCCTGTCGGCCCGCGTCTGCCTGGTGCTGCTGCCCCGCCATCCGGAGCGCGGCGGGGAGGTCTCGGCCCTGCTGACCCGAGACGGCTACGCCCACGCGGTGCGGTCGCGCGGCGAGGCGCTGACGGGCGACACCGACATCTATCTCGCCGACACGTTGGGCGAGATGGGCCTGTTCCTGAGGCTCGCGGACGTGGTGATCATGGGCGGCTCGTTCGCGCCGCTGCTCCATCAGCCGGTCGTCGGCGGCCACAATCCGCTGGAGCCCGCGCGCCTGGCCAAGCCGGTGCTCAGCGGCCCCGACGCCGCGAACTGGGGGGAGGTGGCGGCCACTCTGAAGGCGCGCCACGCCCTCGCGGTGGTCAGAAGCCCCTCGGAGCTGGCGCAGACCGTCGAGAGCCTGCTGGCCGACCCTGCGCAAGCGCGGGCCATGGGCGAGCGCGCGAAGAAGGCGGCGGCCGAGGCCGGAGCGGGCCTCGACCGGCTGATCACCGCGCTCGGCCCGCTGCTGCCGCCGGCCGCGGGACGCCGGCGATGAAGCTGAACACGCCGCGCTGGTGGTACAGCCGCGACGACCGCCACGCCCGGGTCGCGCGGACCCTGCTGAAGCCCGCGAGCTGGCTCTGGGCCTGGGCGACGGCGCGCAGGATCGCGCGCGCCTCGCCCGTCGATGTCGGCGCGCCGGTGATCTCGATCGGCAACCTGACCGTCGGCGGCTCCGGCAAGACGCCGGTGGCGCGGGAGGTCATTCGCCTGCTGCGCGAGGCGGGCGTGGACGCCCACGCCTTGTCGCGCGGCTATGGCGGCCGACTGGAGGGGCCGGTCCGAGTGGAGCCGGCGGTCCATGCGGCCGAGGACGTCGGCGACGAGCCCCTGATGCTGGCCGAGGGCGGCCCCGCCTGGATCGCCCGCGATCGGCCCGCAGGGGCGCGCGCGGCGGTCGGCGCCGGGGCCGAGGCGGTGGTGCTGGACGACGGCCATCAGAATCCGAGCCTGAAGAAGGCGCTGAGCCTGATCGTCGTGGACGGCGAGACGCGGGACGAGGAGTGGCCCTTCGGCGACGGCGGCGTCTTCCCCTCGGGCCCGATGCGGGAACCGTTGGGATCCGGACTCGCGCGGGCCGATGCTGTGGTTGTGCTGTTGCCGACCGACGCGAGCGCGCCCGAACCCGAGCTGTTGGCGCTGTTTCGGCCCCTGCCCGTCTTCCTCGCCCGGCTGGTTGCCGACGCCGCGCCGCCCCCAGGTCCCCTCGTCGGCTTCGCCGGCATCGCCAAGCCGTGGAAGGTCGAGCGGTCGCTGATCGCGGCGGGCGCGGACCTGAAGGACTTCGCGCCGTTTCCGGACCACGCGGCCTTCACCGACCGCGACCTGAACTTCCTCGCCGAGCGGGCGGCGCTGTATCAGGCGCGACTGGTCACGACCGAGAAGGACTGGGCGCGCCTGCCGCCGGACTGGCGCGCGCGGGTCGCCGCATGGCCGGTGCGGGCCCGCTTCGACGACGCGCCCGCGGTCCTGGCCCTGCTTCGGCGCGCTATTCAGTCCTGACGATAGATCCGGCCGCCGCGCATCACGAACCGCACCCGCTCAAGCTCGGTCACGTCGCTCAGCGGATCGCCGGACACCGCGATCAGGTCGGCAGGCATGTTCGGAGCCAGACGTCCGGCCTCGGCCGAGATGCCCAGATGCTCGGCGGCGACGACGGTGGCGGCCTGAACGGCTTCCAGCGGGGTCATGCCGGCCTGGACCAGCAAGGCGAACTCCTGGGCGTTGTCCCCGTGCGCCGAGACGCCGGAGTCGGTCCCGAAGGCGATCCGCACGCCGCCGGCATGAGCCCGTCGCGCCATGTCGAGCATCTTGGGACCGGCCTCGAGCGCCTTGGCGGTCTGCGCGGGCGTGAAGAAGTTATCCGGGCTCGAGGCGACGCGGGCCACGAAGTCGCCGGCGAGCAGCGTCGGCACCAGGAAGGCGTCGTTCTGGCGGAACAGCCGGATGGACTCGTCGTCCAGATAGGTGCCGTGCTCGATCGAATCCCCGCCCGCACGCAGGAAGGCGTTGATTCCATCCACGCCGTGCGCATGGGCCGTGACGCGCCGCCCCATGCGGTGCCCGACCTCGACGATGGCCGCCAGTTCGGCGTCGGTGAACTGCTGGGCCAGGCCGGCGGCCGTGTTGGACAGCACCCCGCCGGTGGCCGTGATCTTGATGACGTCCGCCCCCGCCCGGACCTGGGTCCGGACCGCGCGCATGCAGTCTTCCGGCCCTGAGCACACGCTCTCCGACGACAGCAGATGCAGGATATCGTCGCGGTAGCCGTTGGCGTCGCCGTGCCCGCCATGGATCGAGACCGAGGCCCCCGATGCGATGATGCGCGGGCCCGCCACCTGGCCGGCGGCGATCCCGTCGCGCAGGGCGAAGATGGCGTTGTTGTCGGCGCCCAGGTCCGCGACGGTGGTGAATCCGGCCTCCAGCGTGATCCGGGCGTAGTAGGCGCCGGAGATGGCCAGGTCGGCTTCGCTGTCCGTCACCGCCATCAGCCGCGCGTTCGGGTTCTGCTGACGAGTGATGTGCACGTGGCTGTCGATCAGCCCCGGCAGCACGAAGCTCTGGCGGAGATCGACAATCCGTCCGCCCGGGTCGCTGACGAAGCCGTCTCGGATCTCGACGACCCGTCCGTCGCGGATCACGAGAGTTTTATCGCGCTGCACAACGCCGCTCTGCGGATCGGCGAGCAGCCGACCGGCATGGACGAAAGTCGTCGCCGGCTCGGAATTTTCCTGTGCGAAAGCGGGCCTTTGCAGTGCTGCGCTGAACCCCAGGGCGAGCATACAGGCGGCGGCGACGGCGGCGACGGACTTCATGGCGTTCCCCC
>JBKBUS010000137.1:0-5166 GCA_046290035.1 Brevundimonas sp. | reverse complement strand
CCCGATGTCGCCGCCTCCGCGCTGGCACAGGCGCGGCTGAGCGATGAGGACTGGAACGCGGAGGGCGGCCCCGGCTGGGGCTGGACGCCCGCCCGCCGCATGGAGGACGACCCATGGGAGAACTGATCGAACGCAGCCTGGCGGAGGGGCGATGGCTGTGGCGGCGGCTGTTCGTCTTCGGCGTGAGCTTCGCCCTGTGGACGCTGCTGGCCGACGTGGTGGCGCGGGCGCCGGTGCAGGACCTGCGCGCGCTGGGCCTTCACCTGATGGGTCTGCTGGCGCTGGTGCTGGTGCTCTATCTGGTGGCGCCGACGGCGCAGCAGCTGGTGGAGCTGGCCGCGAGCGTTCGCCTGAGGGCCATGGAGCGCGGCCGATGAGCCTGGATGCGCGCAGCCGCGCCCGGCTGAAGGGCGTGCACCCCCGCCTGGTCGCGGTGACCGAGCGGGCGGCCGAGATCACGCCGGTCGGCTTCATCGTCACCGAGGGCCTGCGAAGCCGGTCGCGTCAGGCGGCCCTGGTCAAGGCCGGCGCCAGCCGCACCCTGAACAGCCGTCACCTGTCCGGCCACGCGATCGACGTCGCGGCCGTGATCGACGGCAAGGTGCGCTGGGATTGGCCTCTGTACCCCCGCATCGCCGAGGCTTTCCGGCGGGCGGCGGCGGAGCAGGGGACCGCAGTGATTTGGGGCGGCGACTGGCCGCGCCTGCGCGACGGGCCGCACTTCGAGCTGGACCGAAAGGCCTTCCCATGACGGCGGGCGGCTGGCGCGTGGCGGTCGGGCTCGCGCCCTGGGTCCTGGCGCTCGCGGGCGTGCTGGCGCTCGCCGCCGGTCTCGGCGTCCGCTGGGACCCGTTCGGCCTCGGCGCACGGCGGCTGAATCGGGCCGAGGCGCGGGCGGTCGCGGCCGAGATCCAGGTCGAGCGCCTGAACGCCGCGCTGGAGGCCGAACGCGGCCTGGCTGCGGTGCGGGAACAGGCGGTCACGCGCGCGGCCGTGGCGCAGGCCTCGGTCGACGATCTGACAATTCGAGCTGAAGGAGCGCCCGATGCGCGCACGCCCATGGACCCTGATCGCCTCGCTCGCTTGCGCGAGCATGACCGCCGCCTGTGCGAGCTCGCGCCCCATCTCAGAGGATGCGCCGATCGCGCTGAGCCTGCCCGAGGCGGCCATGACCCCGTGTCGTCTGGCGCGGCTGCCGGCTGACGCGACCCTGGCGGATCTGGAGGGCGCCTATGCGCAGCGGGGCGCGGACCTGGTCGCCTGCGACGCCGCGCGAGCCCTGGCGGTGGCGACGCTTGAGGCCGAGCGGAAGGCCAATCGCCCCCGCTGAGCCCGGCAGTTTCTGCCGGGGCCCGGCACATTCTGCCGGGTCAGGGCCGAGGTTGCCGGGCGCCGGGGGGGCGTCCAGACGCTCGCAGAACCCCGATTCCCTCGCGGATTCGGACATGGCCCGGCCCTTGCTTGGGGCCCTGCCGAGCAAAATGCTCCCGACGGCCAAAATGGCGGTCGGACACCTTGAAAGAAGGACTGTCGTCATGGCGCTGAACAGCGTTAACACGAACTATGGGGCGATGATCGCCCTGCAAAACCTGAACTCGACCAACGCGGAACTCACCACCGTTCAGGGCCGGATCAACACCGGCAAGAAGGTCGCCACCGCCAAGGACAACGGCGCCATCTGGGCCATCGCCCAAGGCCAACGCGCTGAAATCGGCGCGCTGAACGCCGTGAAGGAATCCCTGCAGCGCGGTCAGTCCGCCGTCGACGTCAGCCTCGCGGCCGGCGAGTCGATCTCGGACCTGCTCGTGCAGCTGAAGGAAAAGGCCCTGGCGGCCACCGACACCTCGCTGTCCAGCTCGGCTCGTGACGCCCTCAACGAGGACTTCACCGCCATCCGCGACCAGATCACCACGGTGATCGAGAACGCGGAGTTCAACGGCCTGAACCTGCTCGACGGTTCGCTGACCGCCGGTTACGCGGCTCTGGCCAACGTCACGGGCGGCACCATCGACATCGATGGCGAGGACCTGAGCCTGTCGGGTTCGATCGTGACCCTGGGCGCCTCGGACGACATCGCGACGTCGAGCGACGCCTCGGCCGCGCTGAGCGCCGTCAACGCCTCGATCGCCAACGTCTCGGCCGCCCTGGCGCGCCTGGGCACCGGCTCGAAGGCGCTGGGCACCCACCTGACGTTCGTCGGCAAGCTGTCGGACGCCCTGGAAGCCGGCGTGGGCAACCTGGTGGACGCGGATCTGGCCAAGGAAAGCGCCCGACTGCAGGCCCTGCAGACCAAGCAGCAGCTTGGCGTGCAGGCGCTGTCGATCGCCAACTCCTCGACCTCGATCCTGCTGGGTCTGTTCCGTTAATCGGACAGGGGCGGGGCTTTCGGGCTCCGCCCCACCCCTTCGCCCCCTTAGGAGGCGCCGGTTGGAGACCCGGCGTGAAAGGAGATGGGTTCAAACGTAACAGTCCTGCCGATCGCGGCTTCCACGCCCGCCGGGTCCGAGGACCTCGGCGGTTCCGCGCGTCGAAAGCCGCCGCCGCCGGAGGTTCCCGCGCCGACACGGCTGGTGATCGAGGAGGGGCCGAGCCCGGGCGCCTTCATCTACAAGGCCCTGGACCCGGTGACCGGAGAAGTGATTCGCCAACTGCCCCGCGAAGAGTTGCTCAGGCTCATGGGCGACCAGCGCACCCCGGCCGGCTCGGTGATAGACACCCGCGCCTGACCGGAGGAATTGCTGATTATCTTCAACCGCTTCGGACCGCGTCCGAGGCGGCGATCGTCATGGTTAGCAGCCGTTAACCATACGCTCACGACTTCGCCGATAGCGTTTCCCCAAACCGTCGGGGCCGAACGCCATGTCCACCAACAGCGTCCACACCAACACCTCAGCCGCCATCGCGCTGCAGAACCTGTCGCGCACGAACGAACGGCTCGAGGCCGTTCAAGGCCGGGTCAGCACCGGGCTGAAGGTGCAGGGCGCCAAGGACAACGCCTCCATCTGGGCCATCGCCCAGGGCCAGCGGGCCGATGTCGGCGCCCTGTCGGCGGTGAAGCAGAGCCTGGAGCGGGCCACGTCGCTGGCCGACGTCGCCCTGTCGGCGGGCGAGTCCATCTCGGACCTGCTGAACCAGCTGAAGGAGAAGGTGGTCGCGGCCCAGGACACCTCGCTGAGCAGCCAGTCGCGCGCCCTGCTCAACGACGATTTCCAGGCCATCCTTCGGGCCATCGCCTCGGCCGTCGACAACGCCGAGTTCGACGGCGGCAATATCCTGAACGGGTCGCTGACCAACGGCATCGCCTTCCTGGCCAATGCGGACGCGACCTCGTTCATCACCCTGGCGTCGAAGGACCTGACGCTGTCGGGCTCGATCATCAGCCTGTCGACGAACGACACCCTGACGACCTTCAGCGGCGCGGCCCAGGCGCTGACACGCCTGAACAACTCGATCACGGCGCTGAACAGCGCCCTGGGCGAGCTGGGCGCCCAGGCCAAGCAGATCGCGGCGCACACCACCTTCGTCTCCAAGCTGACCGATACGCTGGAGGCCGGGATCGGCAATCTGGTGGACGCGGACCTGGCCAAGGAGAGCGCGCGGCTCCAGGCGCTGCAGGTCCAGCAGCAGCTGGGCGTGCAGTCGCTGTCCATCGCCAACCAGGCGCCGCAGATCCTGCTGTCGCTGTTCCAGCGCTAAACGCGCTCAGCGGCTCCAGTGCAGGATGCGGATCGGCTGCGGCCGCCGCCGGGCGGGCGCGTCGACGAGGCCGTAGGCGGCGAGGCACATCAACAGGGCATGCTTCAGAGCGTGCAGCATGGAAACCTCCGAGCCCGGATAACATGAGTCGGCCGCGTCGGTTCCGCGGGCCTTAACGTCGTGTTTGCCGCAGGCCGCCAGACTGAGCCCGAAAGGCGTCCGCGCGGTGATCAACAACAGCTATCTGCTGGGCTTTTACGGCGTGTCCTCGGACACGAAGAGCCTGCTCGGCCAGACGATCGCCACCCCGCGCCGGGCGACCCAGCCGACGCCGCCCTGGTCCGCCACGGCCGCCGCCACGCCCGCGAGCGATCTGGTGCGGGCGGCCCTGGGCGGCCGTCGCCTGATCGACGAAGGCGCCGTCCGTCTTGATCTGACCGACGGCTCGGACACCTATCGACAGCTGTTCAGCCTCTACCAGGGGCTTGAGACCCTGAGCGCCCTGACCAACCGCTCGCGCGAGGCCGGCCTGGCCGCCACCGAACAGGCGCTGCTGCAGAAGCGGTTCGACAGCGGCCTGCAGGAGATTTCCGCCTATGTCGCGGGGCTGGACCTGGAGGGCGTGCGCCTGGTCGGGGGGACCGCCGCGGCGACCGCCAAGACGAGCGCCGGGGTGGCGCGGGACCGGCCGACCTTCACCACCGCGCCGATCCACGAGGGGGCGGTGGACGCCGAGGTCGCGGCATTCCAGGGCGCTGTGGTCTTCGACATCACCGTGGCGCGCACCGCCAGCACGACCCAGACCCTACGCATCGACCTGTCGGAGCTGGGCGCCCAGCCGCGCACGCTCGACGCGGTGACGGGCCTGATCAACGACAAGCTCCAGGCGGCCGGGCTGGAGACGCGCTTCGGACGCGAGCAGCTGCCGTCCGAGACGCGCACGCTCCAGGTCGGCGCGCGTACGGTCACCCTGCCCGCGGGACCGGATCGCTGGGCCCTGAGGATCCAGGGCACGTCGGTGGAGACCGTGTCCTTCGCCCCGGCGACCGCCGCCGACGCGGTCTATGTTGCCCAGGCGGGCGCAAACGGCGCCCAACAGCTGCTGAAGTTCTCCGCCGACGGCGTCGGCGGCGCCTCCCGCATCGGCGAGACCCAGTGGGTGGACGGCCGACTGTCCCAGACGGTTCTGCCCGAGGGCGTGGCCGCGGTGCGCGCCAGCGCCGTGGGGCCGGACGGATCGCTGTGGCTGGTCGCGGACCTGAACGCGGAGGGGCTGACCGGCCAGCCGATCAAGGGCGAGAGCGACGTCGCCCTGTTGAGGTACGACGCCTCGGGTCGGCTGGTGGCCAGCCGCGCCCTGGGGGCCGCGTCTTACGCGACGCCGCTTTTGTCTACCTTTGGCCTCTATTTAGGCGGTCGGGCGCAAATTACCCTCGACGTGCTGCTTGCGGCGGTGCTGATCGTCGGCGG
>JBKBUS010000136.1:0-5177 GCA_046290035.1 Brevundimonas sp. | reverse complement strand
AAGCAGGTCACGACCCTGTTCCGCGAGCACTACAACATCCCGCTGATCCACGTGGACGCCTCGCAGGAGTTCCTCGGGCAGCTGGCCGGGGTCTCGGACCCGGAGACCAAGCGCAAGACCATCGGACGGGTGTTCATCGAGGTGTTCGACCGGGAGGCCGGCAAGATCGAGGGCGCCGAGTTCCTGGCGCAGGGCACGCTCTATCCGGACGTGATCGAGAGCGTCTCGGCGACCGGCGGGCCCTCGGCGGTGATCAAGAGCCACCACAACGTCGGCGGTCTGCCGGACTTCATGAAGCTGAAGCTGGTGGAACCCTTACGCGAACTGTTCAAGGACGAGGTGCGGGCGCTGGGCCGCGAGTTAGGCCTGACCGACGCCTTCGTCGGCCGGCACCCGTTCCCCGGGCCGGGCCTGGCCATCCGCATCCCCGGCGAGATCACGCCCGACGCGGTCGCGACCTTGCAGGAGGCGGACGCCATCTATCTGGAAGAAATCCGCAAGGCCGGTCTCTACGACGACATCTGGCAGGCCTTCGCGGTGCTCCTGCCGGTCAAGACGGTGGGCGTGATGGGCGACGCCCGCACCTATGAGAAGGTGCTGGCCCTGCGCGCGGTGACCTCGACCGACGGCATGACGGCGGATTTCTATCCGTTCCCGTGGGACGTGCTGGGCAGGACCGCCACCCGCATCATCAACGAGGTGAGGGGCGTGAACCGCGTGGTCTACGACGTGACGTCCAAGCCGCCCGGCACCATCGAGTGGGAGTGAGGCTTCAGCCCTCCTTCCGCCAGACCCTGACCCAGTCGATCTCCAGCCGCTGGGGAAAGGCGCTGTCATCCACCGCGCCGCCCAGCCCGCCGCCTATGGCGAGATTGAGGATCAGCTCGAACGGCTGGTCGAACGGCCAGGTCGCCTTGTCGCCCGCCCCGTCGTTGTCGAACCGGTAGAAGGTCCGGCCGTCGACGGCGAAGTCGATGCCGTCGGCGGTCCAGTCGGCCTGGTAGACATGGAAGGCGTCGCAGGCGTCGGGGACCGCGATCTCTCCGCCCCGCTGGGTGCCGGCCACATGGTTGTAGGCGCCGGTGTGCACCGTGCCGAGCACGACGCCCGCCCGGTTGCCGACGTGCTCCATGATGTCGATCTCGCCGTCCATCGGCCAGGTCTCTGGGTCCGTCGGCAGCATCCAGATCGCCGGCCAGGTCCCGCCGCCGCAGGGCAGGCGGGCGCGCACCTGAACGACGCCGTAGGTCCAGCCCTGGCGGCTGATCATGCGGGCGGAGGTGTAGTCCTGACCCCCGAAATCGTCGGCCTCCTCCAGACGTTCGCGCCGCGCCTCGATGACCAGCACGCCGTTCTCGACCCGCGCGTTCTCCGCCCGATCGGCGGCGTAGTACTGCCGCTCATCGTTGTACCAGCCGGAGCGATTGGCGTGGGTGTCGTAGCGCCACCGGGCGGGGTTAGGCAGGCCGTCGCGGTCGAACTCGTCGGACCAGACGAGGCGATGGTCGGCGGGGGCGTCCTGGGCCGCCAGCGGCGTGGCGACGACGAGGAGGGCGAGGGAAACGGCGGAGAGGCGCATGCGCCCACCTTAGGCCATGTCGTCGACGATGGCTGCCGCTTCAGAGGTGCGTCGCGACTGGCGCGGCGTCGGATTGCCGGGTGACGAGGGTGAAGGCCATCAGCTCGCCCTTCAGCTCGGCGAGGTCTCCTTCGGCGCGGTGGCGGATCGCTTCCGCCAGCAGACTGACGGCTTGGCGCGCCATCTCTGCCACGGGCTGGCGAATGGTGGTCAGGGGCGGCCAGATGGTGGTGGCCATCGCGGTGTCGTCGAAGCCGACGACGGTCAGGTCGCGCGGGACGTCCAGGCCCTGTCGGTGGGCGACCGCCACAGCGGCGGCGGCCATGTCGTCGTTGCTGGCGAAGATCGCCGTGGGACGCGGCTCCCGGCTGAGGAGCTCCGCGGCCGCGTCGAGGCCGGAGTGGTAGGTGAAGTAGCCCTGGGCGACGATCGCCGCGTCCGGCGAAAGGCCGCCGGCCTCGAGGGCGCGCAGATAGCCTTCGTGTCGCAGACCGCTCGCGGTCTGGTTCGGATGCCCCAGGATGAAGCCGATGCGACGATGACCCAGCGCGATCAGGTGACGGGTCATCGCCTCGGCGGCCGCCAGGTCGTCGATGCGGATCGCCGACACGGACGGCAGGGGCGCGCCGGACGCGACGGCCACCACCGGCAGGCCGGCCTTGTCCAGCCGCTCGATGACGGCGCGGGAATCGCAGAGCGGCGGCGGCAGCAGAACCCCATCCACGCCGCTGGCGACGATGCGCTCCACCGCCTGGGCCTCGTCTTCCGGCTCGCACTTCTGGACGATGAGCTGGATGCCCGAACGACTGCACTGATCCAGTCCGCCCAGCAGGAACTCGCTGAGATAGGCGGCCGAGGGGTTGCTGTAGAGCAGCCCGATCTTGAGGGACTGAGCGCTGGCGAGGCTCTGCGCGGCGGGATTGGGCGCGTAGCCGAGCTCCCGGATCGCCTCGATCACCCGGGCGCGCGTCGTCTCGCGCACGTTGCGCTCGCCGTTGATGACGCGCGAGACGGTCATGGGCGAGACGTCCGCCCGTCGGGCCACATCCATGATGGTGTGACTGGCGCCCCTGCGTCGCGTGGATCTCGGTTTCAAGCCGCTCCTCCAAGAAGCGCCGCTGTGGCGCGTCCGCCTTCGCTGTAGCTCCGTTCGGGTGATCGCGCGAGGCGGACCCGCGCGGCCGACTGTAGGAGCATGATCCTCAGCCGCCGCTGCTTGCTCCGCCGGCCAGCGATGTCATGATAGCGCTATCAGGCGTCGCCGCGAACGGCAGGTCCGTCCGACGCGCAGGCGCGAAGCCGCGGGAGGCGACCATGAGTGGGATGGGCGGATGGATGCGGGCAGGGCTGACCATGCTGGGGCTCACGCTCCTCCTCGGCGCACTCGCGCCCGCGCGGGCGGAGGACGGCTACGATCTGTGGCTGCGATATCGGCCGATACCAGCGGAGGCGCGGGCCCCCTATGAAGAGGCGGTTCGGTCGCTGACGCCGGGCGGCGACACGCCGACGCTGGGGCGCGTCACCGCCGAGCTGTCGCGCGGCCTTTCGGGCCTGATGGGCCGCGCCGTCCCGATCACCGACCGGCCGGGGGAGGGAGCGGTGCTCTACGGAACGCCGACGAGCTCTCCGCTGATCGCGGGCCTGAACCTGCCGCTGGCCGACCTCGGCGACGAAGGCTACCTGCTGCGCTCCATCCGCTTCGAAGGACGTCGCGTGACGGTGATCGCGGCGAACAGCGACGTCGGCGTGCTCTACGGGGCGTTCGACCTGCTGCGGCGGATCCAGACGCGCCAGCCGATCGAGGCGCTGGACGTGCGCTCTCGCCCGGCGGTGCGCCTGAGGGTCCTGAACCACTGGGACAACCTGGATCGGACGGTGGAGCGCGGCTATGCGGGCCAGTCGATCTGGGACTGGCACAAGCTGCCGGACTTCACGCCGCGGCTCTATGAGGACTACGCCCGCGCCAACGCCTCGATCGGGGTGAACGGCACGGTCCTGAACAACGTCAACAGCAACGCGCGCAGCCTGACGCCCGAGTACATCGCCAAGACGGCGGCGCTGGCCGAGGTGTTCCGGCCGTATGGAATTCGCGTCTATCTGTCGGCCCGGTTCAGCGCGCCGATGGAGATCGGGGGTCTGCCGACCGCCGATCCGATGGACCCGCGCGTGCGCGCCTGGTGGCGGACCAAGGCCGACGAGATCTACGCCGCGATCCCGGACTTCGGCGGCTTTCTGGTCAAGGCGAACTCCGAGGGCCAGCCGGGCCCGCAGGACTTCGGCCGCACCCACGCGGACGGCGCCAACATGCTGGCGGAAGCGCTCGAGCCCCATGGGGGCGTGGTGATGTGGCGCGCCTTCGTCTACGCGGCCGAGAACCCGGAGGACCGGCACAAGCAGGCGAATCTGGAGTTCGAACCGCTGGATGGCCGGTTCGCCGACAACGTGCTGGTGCAGGTGAAGAACGGCGCGATCGACTTCCAGCCGCGCGAGCCGTTCCACCCCCTGTTCGGCGCCATGCCCCGGACGCCGCTGATGCTCGAGGTGCAGATCACCAAGGAGTATCTCGGGTTCGCCACGCACCTGGCCTACCTCGGGACGATGTGGGAGGAGGTGCTGCAGGCGGACACCTGGCGCCCGAGCCAGGGCTCCACCGTCGCCAAGGTCGTGGATGGGACCGCGTTCGGTCACCGACTGATCGGCATGGCCGGGGTGGCGAACATCGGCTCTGACCGAAACTGGTCCGGCAGCCATTTCGACCAGGCCAACTGGTACGCCTTCGGCCGCATGGCTTGGGACCCGCAGCAGGCCGACGCGGAGGCCGTGGCTCGCGAATGGGCGGCGATGACCTTCACCCCCGATCCGCGCTTCCTGGGGCCGACCGTGGCGATGATGATGGGGTCGCGCCAGGCGGTGGTGGACTACATGACGCCGCTGGGGCTGCACCACCTGATGGCGACCGGGCATCACTATGGGCCGGGGCCGTGGGTCGACGATCTGGCGCGGCCGGAGTGGAACCCCGTCTACTACCACCGCGCGGATGCGGACGGCATCGGCTTCGACCGGATGGCGAGCGGGTCGAACGCCGTGGCGCAGTACGCGCCGGAGGTCGCCGCCCGTTTCAGCGATCCCGACACGATCGACGAGGATCTGCTGCTGTGGTTCCACCACGTCGCCTGGGACCGGCGGATGCGGTCCGGCCGGACGCTGTGGGAGGAGTTGGTCGGCCGCTACGATCGCGGCGTGGCGACGGTCGGCGAGATGCAGGACACCTGGGCGCGCCTGAGGCCCTTCGTCGACGACCAGCGTTTCGAGGAGGTCGCGGCCTTCCTGTCGATCCAGGAGGACGAGGCCAGGTGGTGGCGCGACTCATCCATCGCCTATTTCCGCACCTTCGCGGACCGCCCGCTGCCGGAGGGCTCGCCGGAGCCGGAGCACACCCTGGACCACTACCGCGCGCTCAGCTTCCCGGAGGCGCCCGGTCACTGGTGACCGCCTCGATGCGCATCGACATGGCGAGGGTCTCGCCCGGGGCGAGCGAGACCAGGCCGGAAGCCTCGCCGGCCGGCGCGTTCACGGCGTCCGGGCGATGGGTGACGGG
>JBKBUS010000135.1:0-5211 GCA_046290035.1 Brevundimonas sp. | reverse complement strand
GTCTCACGCCCGCAGATACGCCATGTAGGCGTCCCAGTCGGTCGCCGAGAGCTCGATCACCAGCGCCATCGGGATCAGCGCGAAGACGACATAGGCCGCCAGGTGCAGAACGGCGCGCCACAGCGCCTGCGGCCAGCTCAGCCCATAGTAGCGGGCGGCCGCCGCCGTGACGTACGTCAGGTAGGGCGCGAGGACCAGAAGCGCGGGGAGGCTCGCGCCCCGACCGTTCGCCAGGGCCAGCAGGATCAGCAGCGCGAACCCCGTCACGTGCGCCCACATGGCGAAGATCAGATGCTCCATGAACAACCGTCGCCGCCCGAAAATCGGGGCGAGCAACAAGGCGTACATCGGCAGGAGCCCCCAGACGGTGTTCGGCAGCCATTCGGTGAGACGTCGCGCGATCGTCGCCTGCTCCGCATTGATGCTGTTCTCGAGCAGCAGGTTCTGGCGATCCAACTCGGTGGCGGCGGCGGCGGCGGCGTCCTGGATCGCGGCCGTCACCGCGGGATGCACCCCCGTATCCTCCTCCGGCATCAGCCAAAGGGCGCGCTCCTCGACGTTCGTCAGATGGACGGTCATGCCGTCCGGGTCGGCGCGGGCCGTGACCGGCTGGCTCGGATCGATCGGCCGGGCGACGAACTGGTAAAGGGTCACGTTCGTGCCGTTCAGCGTCAGCAGGAACAGCGCCGTCATCACCACGAAGAGCTTGGTCAGGCCCTGATACCGGGTGCCGGCCCCGGCCCGATAGGCTTCCAGGAGGCGGCCGGGGCGAAGCGCGAGCGCCACCAGCGTGCGGCTGGTCCGGCCATCGACCAGATTCGCCTCGGAGAAGGCTTCCGACAGCCATTCGCGCAAGGGACGGGGCTGAGCTTCGGCGTCCTGCCCGCAGGCATGGCAGTAACGGCCGCGAAGCGTGACGCCGCAGGCGGCGCAGTCCTGGCTCACCCCTGACCTCCCCAAACCCTCGAAAGCCGGATCTAGATTGCTGTGAGGATGTCCGACCCAGGCCCTAAGGGGAATGGGTCGGCCGCGAGCCATCAGTCGCCCTCGAATAGCTGAAGTTCTAGGGTATTCTTCGGGGCCTCTAGCGCGTTGCGCGGAACGGCGCGGCCGACCGAAGTCAACTCGACTGGAGCGGGCGAGGCGATTCGAACGCCCGACCCTCACCTTGGCAAGGTGATGCTCTACCCCTGAGCTACGCCCGCGCTCTCAGTCGAGAGCGGGGCGTATAGCGGAGGGGCGGCGGCGCCCGCAAGGGGTGTTTTGCGGATTCTCGCCCTAAAGCAGCGAGCGGCCGCGTCGCGAGCGGTGGCGCGGCGCGAAGCGCCTCTCATGCTAGCGAGGCGCCATCCGGATCGCGCCGTCCAGGCGGATGCATTCGCCGTTTATGTAGACGTTCTCGGCCAGGTGCAGCACCAGCGCGGCGTAGTCGGCCGGCGTGCCCAGGCGCTTGGGGAACGGGATCTGGGCGGCCAGGGCGTCCTGAACCTTCTGGTCCATGCCGGCCATCATCGGCGTCCACATGATGCCGGGCAGGATGGTGTTGACCCTGACCCCGTCGTTCATCAGGTCGCGCGCGACCGGCAGCGTCATGGCGTAGACGCCGCCCTTGGAAGCCGAATAGGCCGCCTGGCCGATCTGGCCGTCCTGGGCCGCGACCGAGGCGGTGTTGACGATCAGGCCACGCTCGCCGTCCTCCATCGGCTCCAGCTGCACCATGCCCAGCGCCGACTGGCTCAGCACCCGGTAGGTGCCGAACAGGTTGATGCGCACGGTGCGCTCGAAGCTGGCCATGTCGTGGGCGCGCACCGAACCGTCGGTCTTGGAGCGGCTGACGGTCTTCTGGCCCGTGGCGATGCCGGCGCAGTTGACGGTCAGGCGTTCCTGGCCGTGGGCGGCGCGGGCCTTCTCGAAGCCCGAGGCCACGCTCGCGTCGTCGGACACGTCGACCTTGCAGAAGACGCCGCCGATCTCTCGGGCGACCTCTTCACCGCGCTCTTCGTTGAGGTCGAACAGGGCGACCTTCACGCCCTTGGCGGCCAGCGCCCGCGCGGTGCCTTCGCCGAGCCCGGAGGCTCCGCCCGTGACCACCGCCGCGATCGAACCGTCGAGTTTCATGCGCCGAACCCTTATGTGTGTGGTGAACCGAGTGTCGAGGACGCGGATTTACCCGCCATGACGACGAACGCCAATGCGAGACCGGGCGACGAGGCGACGGCCCGTACGCCCGAGGAGGCCATCGACCCGAAGCGCGCCCTGCTGCCGGCCGTTCAGAGGGTCAACGAACGCCGCGTCCGGCGCGGCTTCTGGCCCAAGATCACGCGGGTGGCGGCGAGGATCCCCTTCGCCGACCAGGTGCTGGGTGCCTACTATGCCGCCCGCGATCCGGAGACGCCGATGGCCGCGAAGGGCATACTGATGGGGGCGTTGGCCTATTTCGTCCTGCCGACGGACCTGATTCCGGACGTGTTCGCGGTGGTCGGCTTCTCCGACGACGCCGCCGTCATCACGGCGGTGCTGGCCACGCTGGGGGCCCATGTGCGGGACCGCCATCGGGCGCTCGCGCGCGAGACGCTGGAGCGGCTGACGAACCGTTGAGGTTCAGGCCTGGCGGAAGCCCAGCACGTCCTGCATGTCGTAAAGGCCCGGGCGGCGGTTCCGCACCCATGCGGCGGCGACCACGGCGCCCTTGGCGAACAGGGACCGGTCGATGGCGCTGTGCGACAGGGTCAGGCTTTCGTCGGCCGAGGCGAACAGCACCGTGTGCTCGCCGATGATGCCGCCGGCCCGAAGCGCGGCGAATCCGATCGAGCCCGGCGCTCGCTCGGCCAGACCCTCCCGCGCAGGCGCCCGCAAGGCCTTCAGATCCGCGCCGCGACCGGCGGCGGCGGCCTCGCCCAACATCAGGGCGGTGCCCGACGGCGCGTCGACCTTGTGCCGGTGGTGGGCTTCCAGCACCTCGATGTCCCAGTCCTCGGCCGGCAGGCGGAGCGCCGCGTGCTCGACCAGGCCGATCAGGATGTTGACGCCCAGCGAGAAGTTGCCAGAGCGCACGATGGCGATCTTGGACGCCGCCGCCTGAATGGCCGCTTCCTGGTCGGCGTCGAAGCCGGTCGAGCCGATCACCAGCGCGGGTCCGCCCTGTTCGGCGCAGGCCGCGGCCAACTCGGCCGACGCTTCCGGCGTCGAGAAATCGATGACCACGTCGCACAGGCTCAGGTCCGGCTGGTCGCCCCGATCGAAGCGGGCCGCGACCACCACGTCGGCGCGGGCGTCCAGCACCTGGCTCAGCGCGCGGCCCATCCGGCCCCGGGCGCCGGAGATGCCGACGTGGAACAGGCCCGTCACGCCGCGTTTTCTTTCGAGGCGTCGTCCCCGCCCATGATTTCGGCCCAGAAGCGCTTCGCCTTTCCGGCGAAGCTGGAGTTCCGCGGACTTTGGGCCTCGCCGCAGGTCTCGGCAAGCTCGCGCAGAAGTTCTTTCTGGCGCGCGCTCAGGTTGGTGGGCGTCTCGACGAACAGCTCAACCACCAGATCGCCGCGCTGGCGTCCGTTCAGGTGGGGCATGCCCTTGCCCTTGATGCGCACGGTGCGGCCGGTCTGGGCGCCCTCGGGCACCTGAACCTCGGCCCTGCACTGGCCGTCGCAGGCGCTGGACACCAGGCAGGGCGCCTCGATCACGCCGCCCAGGGCCGCCGTCGTCATCGGCACCGGCACGGTGACCAGCAGGTCCAGATTGTCCCGCTCGAACAGCTCATGCGGCTTGACCGAGATGAAGACGTAGAGGTCGCCGCGCGGGCCGCCGCGCACGCCCGCGTCGCCCTCGCCGGACAGGCGGATGCGCGATCCGTCGTCGACGCCGGCGGGGACCTTCAAGGCGAGTTTGCGCTGCTTTCGGACCTGGCCGTGACCCTGACAGGTCTCGCAGGGCTCGGCGATCATCTGGCCCTGACCGCCGCAGCGGGGGCAGGTGCGCTCGACCTGGAAGAAGCCGTTGGCGGTGCGGATGCGGCCCGCCCCGCCGCAGGTGGTGCAGGTGACCGGCTTGGTGCCGGCCTTCGCGCCGGAGCCGTCGCAGGTGTCACAGGTCGCCGTGACCGGAAAGGCCACCTCGACCTCGTCGCCGCGATAGGCCTGTTCGAGCGTGATCTCCAGGTCGTAGCGCAGATCCGAGCCGCGCCGGGGACCGCCCCCGCCGCCGCGCCGGCCCTGGGCCCCGAAGACGTCGCCGAACGCGTCGCCGAAGACCTGGGAGAAGATGTCGTTGGTGTCGTGGAAGGCGGCGCCCTGACCGAAGCCCCCCCCGCCGCCGCCCACGCCGGCGTGGCCGAAGCGGTCGTAGGCGGCGCGCTTCTGGTCGTCGGAGAGCACCGAATAGGCCTCGGAAATCTCCTTGAACTTCTCCATCGCCTCTTCCGAGCCGCCGTTGCGGTCCGGGTGATGCTGCATCGCCAGCTTGCGATAGGCGGATTTCAGGCCGGCGGCGTCGACCGAGCGGTCGACCCCCAGGACCTCGTAGTAATCACGCTGCGCCATCGGGCGTTACGACCTCATGACCCCTGCCGCGCCCGCCGGTATCCCGGTCTGTGACGAACGGCGTCGATGCTCACATGGTGTGAGGCGATCTTGATGCAAGAATGGTGAAAATGCAGGCCCCTCCATCCGGCCGGTTCGCGCCCAGCCCCCTCCCCACGCGAGCGGGGGAGGGGGACCGCGAAGCGATGGAGGGGGCCGTCGCCTTACGCGCTCTTCTTCTGGTCTTCGTCCGAGACGTCCTCGAACTCGGCGTCGACCACGCCGTCGTCCGAGGCCGGAGCGGCGGCGCCGTCCTGATCGGTCTGCGCCTTGTACATGGCCTCGCCGAGCTTCATCGAGGCCTGCACCAGGGTGGCGGTCTTGGCGCGGATGTCCTCGTGGTCGGAGCCGTCACGGGCGGCCTTGAGGTCCGTCAGGGCCGTCTCGATGGCGGCCTTCTCGTCGCCCGAGACCTTGTCGCCGTGTTCGGCCAGCGCCTTCTCGGTCGAGTGGATCAGGCTGTCGGCCGCGTTCTGGGCCTCGACCAGGTCCTTCTTGGCCTTGTCGGCGGCCGCATTGGCCTCGGCTTCCTTGACCATCTTCTCGATGTCGGCGTCCGACAGGCCGCCGTTGGCCTGGATGCGGATCGACTGTTCCTTGTTGGTCGCCTTGTCCTTGGCCGAGACGTTGACGATGC
>JBKBUS010000134.1:0-5233 GCA_046290035.1 Brevundimonas sp. | reverse complement strand
CGTCGGGCGGCGTGGCGGCCGGCGCGGGGGTCGCACGAGGGGCCTCGAACTCCGCCAGCCGACGGTTGATTGCGGCGATCTCATCCGGCGTCGGCGGCCTGCGCCCGCCGAGGCTGGCGGCGCCCACCACGCGCGTCTGGCCCTCGACCTCGACGGTGCGAAGCTGACCGACGGCCATGTCCCCCGATGGGGCGGCGGGGGTGTCGGCGGAGGCCCGGAGCAGGCGCGGCCGCGAGAAGCGGGCCTCGTCGATAACCGGCTCGACGCCGGCGTAGCGCTGGCTAAAGGCGCGGGTCTCTCCGGCCCAGCCTTTCCAGCGATAGAAGATGTGCGTGCCGATCTGATTGATCTTGGTCAGGCTCGGCCGCCACCACGGGTTCACGTAGTCGGCGTGATAGTGGGTGGCGGTACCCACCTCGGTCGCCACGTGGCCGGCCAGCGCGCGTTCCGCCACGCCGCGGGCCCGGTTCCAGGCCCACGCCACCGGCGGCTGCGACAGTGAACCGTCGCAGGTGAAGCTGAACTGGCAACCGGTGCTACGCTCCGCACCTTCGAACACGACGCCGCAGACCGTGTTGGCGTAGTTCGGGTCGCGCACGCGGTTCAGGATCACCTGAGCGACCGCCTCTTGTCCCTCGGTGCTTTCCAGCGCGGCCTCGTAATAGATGGCCTGGGTCAGACACCGGAGGGCGCGACGGCGATCCTCGGCGGTGCGCGGCGTGAAGGCGAAGGGGCGCGCGGGACGGAGCGCCGATGCGTCCGAGGCGATCGTCGCATTGATCCGTCGGGCCTCAAGGCCTCCGGGACCGGGGTTGGGCAGGGGCTTGCCGCTGATGGACAGGCTGTCCCAGCCGGGGGTGAGGCCGAGTTGCTGGGGTTGCGGCGGGCCGGACGGATCAAACCGCGCCGCGAGGGCCGCTTGCGACGGATCCAGCGTCGCCTGCAGGCGGGCGAGCCCGGCTGGGCCGAGATCGCCCTGGGTGATGCGCGCCACGGCCTCCGCGGTGCGATCGATGTCCGGTCGCGGCGCGGAGCTGGCGGCCAGCGCCACGCCTAGCGCCGCCCCGGCGGCCGGAGCGGCGGCGAACAGGCGGCGCGCGCCGCCCCTGGTCAGGATCGCCAAGCGTTTCATGCCGCCGCACCTATCGGTCCATCCGGGCGACTTCGTGGCCGCCCCCGCCCTGGTCGAGCGCCGTTACTTCGAACCCAAGCTGGAGCGCAACATCCAGGCATGCTGCTCGTGGGCCGCGAGGCGGGCGTTCAGCAGATCCACGGACGCGCCGTCCTCGGCCGCTTCGCCGACCTCGACGGCCGCTCGCGCCGTGGCGATGACCGTCTCATGGTCGCGCATCAGCTCCTCCAGCATCTGCTGGGCGTCCTTCTCCGGATCGCCGTCCTTGATGCTGGTGAGGTTGGCGAAGGTCGCGGAGCCCTGCGGCGCGAACTCGCCAAGCGCCCGGATCCGTTCAGCCAAGTCGTCCAGCGCTTCCCAGATCTCCCGGTACTGCTGCTCCAGCAGGTTGTGGTAGCTGAAGAATTCGGGCCCCCGCACGTTCCAGTGATAGCCGTGCGTCTTCTGGTACACGGCGAAGCTGTCGGCCAGGACCTTGCTGAGCTCGCGCGCCACCTGTCCGCGCTGGTCTTTGGTGATGCCGGTGTCGAGCGTGGCGGTCATGTCGGTCTCCTTGGAGTGGTCGGGATTCAGATAGGGTCGAAGGCGAAATAGCCAAGCTGTCGCACATGGGCAGCAGCGGGAACGTTCCAGCGCGCCGACCGTTGCCGTTGCCGACAGATAACGGCGAAACGCCGCAGTTCGGGGGAACATGGTCCAGCTCTTCGAGGGGTCACGGACGAACGCGGCGCGCCGTCTGGTCGCGGGCATGGCCCGGCGCGGCGCGCGCACGCCCGCGCAGGCCGTCGCCATCGCGCTCGGCGCGACCGCCGTGGTCCTCTTCATCCGCTGGGCCCTGACCGCATTCTACGGCGAGGCGACGGGATTCATGATCCTGCTGCCGGCGGTCATCGTCGCATCGCTCGCCGGCGGGCGGCTGGGCGGGCTGTCCGCGCTCCTGGCGTGCCTTCTGGGCGGCTGGCTGGTGGTGGCGCTGGGGGACCCCAGCGTAGGTCCGTTCGCGCACACCCGCCGGGTCGCCACCTTCAACTTCATCGTCGTCGGCCTGTTCGTCACGGGGGTGGCGAGCGCGCTGCGCTCGACGATCCGAAACCTGGACGAGGCCTCCGCGGCCCGGCTCGAGGCCGACCAAAGACTGCAAGTCGGTCAGGCCGAGCTTCAGGCCATCCTGGACCAGTCCTCGGCCGGCATCGCCCGGCTGGACGTCCAGGGCCGCATCGTCGCCGCGAACGCGCGTTTCAGCGACATTCTCGGAAGGTCTGCGGCGGAGCTGACCGGCCAGTCGCCGGCGGCGTTCACCTATCACGAGGACGTCGCGGCGACCGGCGCCCTGCTGGACCGGGTGCGCGAGACCGGGGTCGGGGGCGAGGTGGAGAAGCGCTACGTCCGCTCCGACGGCTCCATCGTCTGGTGCCTGGCCAGCATCCGCGGACTTGCGGATGTCGAGGGCGGGTTCAGCGGCTACGTGGCGGTTCTGGTGGACCTGTCCGAAGCCAGACGGGCCGAGGCCGCGCGCCTCGAGAGCGAAGCGCGCTTCCGATTGATGGCCGATACGGCGCCCTCGCCGGTTTGGATGACCGACACGGAAGCGCGGGTGGAGTTCGCCAACCGGGCGTTGCTCGAATTCTATGGCCAGCCCGGCGACGCGGTTCTGGGCCATGTCTGGCGGGCGTCGATGCATCCCGACGACGTCGCCGGTGTCGACGCTATTCAGGCCGAACGGCGACCGACGCATCAGCCCTACGCTTTCGAGGCTCGGTTCAAGCGAGCGGATGGGGCCTGGCGCTGGATGCGTTGTTCGGTCAATCCGCGTTTCGGCCCGGACGGCGACTTTCTCGGCTACGTGGGCATGTCGTTCGACCTGACCGACCAGCGCGAGGCGCTGGCCGAAGCCCGCGAGAGCGAGGAGCGTTTCCGCGCCATCGCCGACACAGCGCCCGTGCTGATCTGGGTTACGGCGAAGGATCGTTCTCGCGAGTTCGTCAACGAAGCCTATGTCCGCTTCATGGGCGGCGACTACGAGGCCGTCCGCACCGCGAACTGGCGCGACTACATCCATCCGGAAGACCAGGACCGGCTGGTGGCGGAGTCCCTGGCCGGGGAGGCGACGCGACAGCCGTTCTCGCTGGAGGCGCGCTACCTTCGTCACGATGGCGAGTATCGATGGCTGAAATCGTTCTCGCGCCCGCGCCTGGGCCCCGACGGCGAGGTCATCGGCTTCGTCGGCGTGGCCTTCGACGTCACCGACATCCGTGAGACCAACGCCCGTCTCGCCGCCATCGTGGCCGAAAGGGACGCGATCCTGGGCCAACTCGCCGAGGGCGTGATCATCACCGATCCCGGCGGCGAGATCCTCTTCGTCAACGAGGCCGCGCGCCGAATTCATGGGATCGCCGAGCTCGGAGTGGACCCGAGCGCCTACGCGCTGACCTACGGCCTGTTCACCGAGGCCGGCGAGCCCTATCCGGCCGAGGAGTTGCCCCTGAGCCGCGCGGTGCTGAAGGGCGAGACGGTCGCCGATGCGCGCTGGCGCATCCGGCGGCCGGACGGGTCGGAGGTCCTGGCGGTCGGTAATGCGCGGCCGGTGCACGGCGCGGATGGAGAAGCGATCGGCGCGGTGCTGACGCTCCGGGACGAAACGGCGCGGATCGCCGCCGAGGAAGATCTGAAGCTGCTCAACGAGCAGCTGGAGGACCGGGTCGGCGCCGCCCTGGCCGAGAAGGCCAAGGCCGAGGCCGACCTGATGCACGTCCAGCGGATGGAGGCGGTCGGGCGCCTCACCGGCGGGGTCGCGCACGACTTCAACAACCTGCTGACGGTGGTGATCGGGGCTCTGGACATCATGCTCCGCAGCGACGATCCCAAGAAGCGGGAGAAGCTGGGACAGGCGGCCCTCAGCGCGGCCCGGCGGGGCGAAAGCCTGACGCACCAGCTGCTGGCCTTCTCCCGTCGCCAGGCGTTGCGGCCCCAGCCCGTCGACCTGAACGCGCAGATCGCCCAGAGCGAGCCGCTGCTGCGACGGGCGCTCGGGCCCCATGTGACGTTCGATCTCGATCTGGCGGACGGCGACATCGCGGCCAACGTCGATCCCGCCCAGTTGGAGGCGGCGCTCCTGAACCTGATCGTCAACGCCGGCGATGCCGTCGGCTCCGACGGGCGGGTCGTCGTGTCGACCTCGCGCGCGAGGGTCGACGCGGGCGCCACGGGGGGACTGCCGAGCGGAGATTACGTCCGCCTGACCGTCTCCGACGACGGGGCGGGCATGCCGCCGGAGGTTCTGGCCCGCGTGTTCGAGCCGTTCTTCACCACCAAGGCGGTCGGGAAGGGCACCGGCCTTGGCCTCAGCCAGGTCTACGGCTTTGCGCGGCAAAGCGGCGGCGACGTTCGAATCCAATCCACACTGGGGCGCGGCGCGGCGATCACGCTATGGCTCCCGGCGCTCGAGGGCGCCGTACGGCAGACCGAAGCGGAGGCGGTTCAGCCGACCGTCGGGGGCGGTCGCGTGCTTCTGGTGGAGGACGATGCGGCGGTGTCTGCGGTCGCCGAGGAACTGCTGGAGGAGCTGGGGTATGAGGTGGTCTGCGTCGACGGCCCCGACGCGGCCCTGGGGGCGCTGACCAAGGACGCCTTCGACATCATGCTGAGCGACGTGGTCATGCCCGGGTCGATCAGCGGCATCGAACTGGGTCGTCTCGTCGCGGAGCGTCACCCGTCGGTGCGCATCGTCCTGACCTCGGGCTATGCGGGAGAGGACGCCGACCGCGCGCTGGCCTCGGCCCCGTGGCCGTTCCTGCGAAAGCCCTACTCTGCCGACGAGCTGCGCAAGGTCCTCCAGGCCGAGGGCTGAGGGTCTTGCATCGGCTCGATGAACCGCTATCTTCACGGCGCTTATGCTACATCTGAGCATAAGTCGCGGCCGGGAGCCCTCCCGGCTTTCTTCAGGCGCCGGATTTGCTCAAATCGAGCATAAGTCGGCCGGGGAGATCGACATGGCCTACGGCGACATCCTGGGGCTGGACGAAGCGACCGCGCGAGACACCGCCCATGTCTGGGACAAGGTGAAAGGGCGCGTCACGCCCCTGGAATGGCGGCTGCAGGCCC
>JBKBUS010000133.1:0-5241 GCA_046290035.1 Brevundimonas sp. | reverse complement strand
TCCAGTCGGTGGTCTTCTGCGGCCTGTTCCCCACCGACGCGGCCGACTTCGAGGACCTGCGCGCCGCCATCGCGCGCCTGCGCCTGAACGACGCCAGCTTCACCTACGAGATGGAGTCCTCGGCCGCGCTGGGCTTCGGCTTCCGCTGCGGCTTTCTGGGCCTGTTGCACCTGGAGATCATCCAGGAACGGCTGAGCCGCGAGTTCAACCTGGACCTGATCGCGACCGCTCCTTCGGTGGTCTACAAGATGAAGCTCAGGGACGGCTCGGAGATCGAGCTGCACAACCCCGCCGACATGCCCGACCCGATGCAGATCCTCGAGATCGCCGAGCCGTGGATCAAGGCGACCATCTTCACCCCGGACGAATACCTGGGCGGGGTCATCAAGCTGTGCCAGGATCGCCGGGGCGAGCAGAAGGAGCTCTCTTACGTCGGCAGCCGGGCCATGGTGGTCTACGACCTGCCGCTGAACGAGGTGGTGTTCGACTTCTACGACCGGCTGAAGTCGATCTCGAAGGGCTACGCCTCCTTCGATTACGAGCTGTCGGACTATCGCGCCGGCGACCTGGTCAAGATGTCGATCCTGGTCAACGGCGAGCCGGTCGACGCCCTGTCGATGCTGGTGCACCGCTCACGCGCCGAGACGCGCGGCCGGGGCATGGTCGAGAAGATGAAGGATCTGATCCCCCAGCACCTGTTCCAGATCCCGATCCAGGCCGCCATCGGCGGCAAGATCATCGCCCGCGAGACCGTCCGCGCGCTCCGCAAGGACGTCACCGCCAAATGCTACGGCGGCGACGCCACCCGCAAAAAGAAGCTTCTGGAGAAACAGAAGGAAGGCAAGAAGCGGATGCGCCAGTTCGGCAAGGTCGAGATCCCGCAGGAGGCGTTCATCGCCGCGCTGAAGATGGATGGGGATTGAGCGGCGCGTTCGAGCCGCTCGATCTCGGGCGAAGACGGTAGCACGCATGGTCTCGCGCTCCGCGGCGTCGGCGGCGATTCCCCTCGACCCGATCAGGCCTTAAGACGCCGAGGGTCCGCCGCGCCGCCGCGCGGCGTGGGAGGTCGTCGTCTTGAGCTTCAAGTCCCTGTTCTCGCGCGCGCTGGCGCTGAACCCGGAACGGCTGCACTTCGCCGCGCACAGCCATCACCTGTGGCCGGACGCCAGCTTCGAGGGGCAGATGAAGGCGTGGGAGGACGCCAACCGGCACGCGGACCGGAAGTGGGACCTGCTGTTCGACGAGGTGCTGCCGGAGGCGCAGGGGCATGTGGCCGGGGAGCTGTCCCTGCCGGACCCGAACACGGTGGCGTTCGCAGGGAACACCCACGACTTCCTGGTGCGGATCGTCTCCGGCCTGGCGCGGCGGCCGGTGCGGATCCTGACCACCGACGGGGAGTTCCACGCCTTCCGCCGCCAGGCCGAGCGCTGGGAGGAGGCGGGCGAGGCGGTGGTGACCCGCGTGCCGGCCGCGCCCATCGCGACGCTGGGCGACCGATTCCTGGCGGAGGCGCGCACGGGCGGGTTCGACCTGATCGTGGTCAGCCAGGTGTTGTTCCGCTCGGGCTGGCGTTTCGACGGGATCGAGGCGCTGGCGGCGCTGGCGCGGCCGGAGGGGCCCTGGGTGGTCGTGGACGGCTATCACGGCTTCATGGCCGTGCCGACGGACCTGTCGGCCGTGGCGGGCCGGATCTTCTATGTGACCGGGGGATACAAGTACGCCATGACCGGCGAGGGGGCCGGCATGCTGCACGCGCCGGACGGCTACTGCGAGCGGCCGGTGATCACCGGCTGGTTCGCCGAGTTCGGCAACCTGCAGGGACCGCCGGGCGGGGTTCGGTATCGACGCGACGCGGGCCGGTTCTGGGGCGCGACCTATGATTTCACCGCGCTCTACCGGTTCAATCATGTGCGGCGGATGCTGGCGGCCGAGGGGCTGACCACGGCGGGGATCGCGGAGCATGCGCGGGGGCTGCAGGCGCGGTTCCAGGACCTGATCCAGTCGGGCGCGGCGGGTCGGCTGGGCGAGGCGGAGATCGTCAACCCGGTCAGCGGCGACGAGCCCCGGGCGCGGTTCCTGGCGCTGCGCCACCCGGACGCGCAGGCGTGGCGGGCGAGGCTGCTGGAGGCGAAGGTGGTCACGGACGTGCGCGAGGACATCATCCGCTTCGGCTTCGGCCTGTATCAGGACGAGGACGACGTGGCGCGGCTGGCGGCGGTCTGCGCGAAGACGCTCTGAGCCTTAGAAGAAGGTCGTGTCGTCCTGCCGCTCTGCCTTGGGCGGGGGCGGAGGCGTGCGGTCGGCCGGCGGCGAGGCCACGCCCTCGGGCGGCGCGCTGGGTTCGGCCGGGATCTCGGGCAGCGGGTCCTGAAGCGGGCCGACCTCCGGATAGGGCGGGGGCGGCGAGCCCGGCTCGACCGGCGGGGCGACGGGGCCGCCCACGGCGTCGGGCGCGTCGAGGTCGTCGCGGATGAAGGCCCAGGAGCGGGCGTCGGAACAGGCGCAGGCCTTCAGATAGCCCTCGCGGTCTCGCCACAGAACGATCGGATAGCCGTTCGGCACGCCGGCCTCCTGAAGCAGGGCGCCGAGGCGGTCGACGAAGTCGCGGCTGGCCTCGACCACCGCCGAGCGTGCCAGGTTGCCGTCGGCCGAGGGCACGCCCGCCGCGGTCCAGTTGCGGATCGGCGTCGCGGTCCAGCGGGCGTAGAGGTCCCAGTCGCGGGTGAGCCAGAGCTCGGCCACGGTGGCGCGCTCGGCGGGGGTGGACTGGGCCAGGCCCTCGCGGTCGGCGCGGGCGAAGACGATGACGCGCGGCTCCGCGCCCCCGGCGCGCAGCTTGGCGAACTCCTCGGCCTCGTAGCGCTGTCCGGCCGCGCTCTCGCGGTAGGTGACGACATAGACCGGCTGGCCGCCGCCGCCGGCGGAGACCCAGGACGCCTCGTCCAGCAGCCGCTGGATCTCGGCCTGGCCGCGCGAGATCGTCACCGGCTGGAACCGGGCGTAGAAGTTCCAGTAGGCCCAGTAGCCGCCGATGGCGAGGACCAGGCCGATCAGGGCGGCGAGGGCCGACCAGACGAGGAAACGACGCAAGGTTCGGTCTCCAGCTTCAGCGTTCAGACAGGTTAACGCCTAGCATCGAATTCCGTCGCCTCTAAGCCGCGACGGGTCCTGGGCGGACGGTTCGCCTCAGAGCATGGCCGGAATGACGCGGTCCGGAGGCCGGTGGCCGTTCTGGAAGGTCATGACGTTCAGGATCACCCGGTCGCCCATGTCCTGGCGCGCCTCCTGGGTCGCGGAGCCCAGGTGCGGCAGCAGCACCACATTGGGGCGGCCGACCAGGCCGGGATGAACCTGCGGCTCATGCTCGAAGACGTCCAGCCCGACGCCCGCCAGACGGTTCCGGTCGACGGCCTCGGCCAGGGCCGCCTCGTCGATCAGCTCGCCGCGCGCGGTGTTGATCAGGATGACGTGCTGTTGAAGCCGCGCCAGCCGCTCGGCCGACATCAGGTGGTGGGTTTCCTTCGTCGCCGGGCAGTTCAGGGAGACGATGTCCATGCGCGACAGCATCTGGTCCAGGTCGTCCCAGTAGGTCGCCGACAGCTCCTCCTCGACGGCGGCCGAGACGCGCTTTCTGTTGTGATAGTGGACCTGGAGCCCGAAGGCCCGGGCGCGACGGGCGAGCGCCTGGCCGATGCGGCCCATGCCGACGATGCCCAGCCGCTTGCCCCAGAGCTTGCGGCCGCACATCCAGGTCGGCGTCCAGCCGGCGAAGCGCCCCTCCGCCATGACCGCCGCGCCCTCAACGATCCGGCGGCTGACCGCCAGGATCAGGCTCATGGCCAGATCGGCGGTGTCCTCGGTCAGGACGCCCGGCGTGTTGGTGACGATCAGGCCGCGACCTACCGCCGCCTCCACGTCGATGTGGTCCACGCCCGCGCCGAAGTTGGCGATCATCCTCAGCTGCTCGCCCGCCTGTCCGATCAGGTCGGCGTCGATCCGGTCGGTGATGGTGGGCACCAGCACGTCCGCCCGTCGAACCGCCTCGACCAGGGCGGCCCGGTCGAAGGGCGCGTCGGTCAGGTTCAGCTCGGCGTCGAACAGCTCGCGCATGCGCGTCTCGACCGCGTCCGGCAGGCGGCGGGTTAAGACGACCTTAAGCTTACGCGCCGACATCTGGGGGCGTTCCTCCGGCCCGCGCTCGCGGCGGGTTCCAGGGGTGTCTAGCAAAGCCGCCGCCGCCCGCCAAAGCCAGATGCGCCGCGTCCTCGTCCTTCCTGTCGTGATCCTGACCGGCCTCGCGCTCGCGGCGGGCGCGACCCTGCCCGACGGGCGGCCAACGCCGACGGGCCTGCCGGTGCCGCGCTGGCTGAGCCTGAAGTCCGACGAGGTCAGGGCGCGCGCCGGTCCGGGGCTGGATTACCGTATCCTGTGGGAATACCGCGCCGCCCGACTGCCGGTGCAGGTGATCGCCGAGACCCGCGAATGGCGAAAGATCTGCGATCCGGAGGGCGCCGTCGCCTGGGTTCACCGCAGCGTGGTGTCCAGCCGCAGAAGCGCCTTCAATCCCGCCGAAACGCCCGCGCCCATCCATGCCCGGCCCGACGACGCCTCGCGCCTGGCGGCGCGCCTCTCGCCGCGTTCGCTGATCGCCGTGGACGACTGCGAGGATGGCTGGTGCCGCGTGCGGGCCGGTCGTGTGAAGGGCTGGGTGGAGGCCCGGCGAGTCTGGGGCGCGGCCGAAACGGCGCGCTGCGACGCCCTGGCCCGGCCCGGAGCCCGCTAGGTCTTCCGCCCGCTCACGTTGAGCCCGGCGCGGTCGTCGTATAGGCACGGCCCCCAAGGATCACTGGAGGCGAAAGCTTGACCACCTCTCCCTATCCCGGCGCGTTCGATCGCGAGGCGCTGCTGGCGTCCGGCCGCGGCGAGCTTTTCGGGCCTGGCAACGCCCAGCTGCCGGCCCCGCCGATGCTGATGTTCGACCGCATCACCTCCATCACCATCGACGGGGGCGAGCACGGCCAGGGCTATGTCGAGGCCGAGCTCGATATACAACCGGACCGCAGGTTATTACAGTGCCACTTCATCAACGACCCGGTGATGCCGGGCTGCCTGGGCCTGGACGCCATGTGGCAGCTGGTCGGCTTCTTCCTGGGCTGGACCGGCGCGCCGGGCCGGGGCCGGGCGCTGGGCGTCGGCGAGGTGAAGTTCACTGGCCAGGTCACGCCCGACATCAAGAAGGTG
>JBKBUS010000132.1:0-5248 GCA_046290035.1 Brevundimonas sp. | reverse complement strand
GGGTCTTCGGCAAGCTGCCGGGCCGGGTCGGGGGACACGCCCCTGATCGCCTCCGGGACCTGGGCCGACGGCGGCGTCGCGGTCTCCTGCACCGGTCAGGGCGAGTACTTCATCCGCACGGCGGCGGCGGTGCGTGTCGCCTGCGGGGTCGAGGCCGGGCGCTCTCTCGAGGCGGCGGCGCAGGCGGCGATCGACCGCATCGGCGCGCTGGGCGGCGACGGCGGCCTGATCGCCCTGGACCGCGAAGGAAACCTGGCGGACCCCTTCAACAGCCAGGGGATGAAGCGCGCCTGGCTGACCGCCGACGGCGACGTGGGCGTGGAGGTGTTCGGGGTCAGGGGGTAGGGCTTCGATCTCCTCCCCCATCCTGATGGGGGAGGAAAAAGGGCGCCTAGGCCGACAGACACACGACCTGCGCCACCCGCAGATCACGGCGGAGGTCGTCGGCGACGAGGCCGTAGTTGTCGACGGTGATCGGCCGACCGGTGACCGGTTCGTCCGGCCGCTGCTCGCCCCGGATGGCGGGGCCCAGGGTGTCCGGCGCGGTGGTGTAGATGCGGCCCCGACGCGGAGCCTCGGCGATGGTGACAGCGACCATCCGGCCTTGCCGGTCGAGCGCCGGCGCGCCGGACAGACCCGCCAGCGTGCCTCTCAGGCCCTCGGTGCGGCCGACCTCGGCCCAGGCCAGCACCGGCTCGTCCCGGGCGTCGCGGCCGCGCACCCTCAGCGTCTCCCGCCCCAGAAGCCGGCTCGTCACCTCCACCGGCCGTCCCTGGGGGTAGCCTGGATGAAACGCTCTCTGGCCCTGGCGAAGCGGCTCGGCGACGGCCACAGGCAGCGCCGGAGGCCCGCCCTGGGTCAGCAGCAGCGCGATGTCGGCGCGCGGGGCAAGCCTGACGTCGGCGGCGATGGCGCGTCCGCCGCCGACCACCAGCGCCGGCTGGCGGCAGCCCTCCACCACATGCCGTGCGGTCAGCCAGCGACCGTCCGCCGCGATCGAGAAGGCGGTGCCCGATGACGGCTGAAAAGGGGTGTCGGGCGCGTCGACGATGACGGTGGGGTCGAAGGGCGTCACGGGGCCGAGCAGCGCGCCCTCGATCTCGTCGGGCGGCGGCGGCGCGGGCGGCGCGGCGTCCCGCTCGCGGTTCAGCGACCCGATCAGCAGGGCCAGGGCGACCAGCGCATAGACGACCCAGTCCGGCAGCCGCATCGCCGCCTCAGCCGCTGAAGGCGGCGGCCAGGATCACGGCGCTGGACAGCTTGGCCGCGACCAGCAGCACGGCGGCCGAGACCTCGCCTTCCTGGATGCGCTGCGGCAGGCCGGTCAGAATCGCGTCGACGATGCGGAAGGCCAGCAGCTGGATCACCAGGGCCGCCAGTCCCCAGAGCGCGATCTCGGTCAGGGAGGTGGAGGCCGACATGGACACCGCCAGCGGCAGCGCCAGCCCCATCAGCACGCCGCCGAAGGCCACCGCGGCCGCCGAATTCCCCTGGCGGATCAGCTCGATCTCCTTCCAGGGGGTCAACAGCGCATAGACCATCGCGCCGACGAACAGCAGCGCCACCGTCACGCCCGCGTGCAGCATCGTGGTCGGAAAGCCGGCGGCGAAGGCCTGGACCTCGGGCGACGACAGGGTGGGCAGCGACTGGGGATCCATCAGGGCCGGGCGAACAGAAGGGCGGACGACGACGCTTGCCCCAATCCCGCCCGAATCCGCAAGCGCCGCCCGGCCACAGTCTGTGACGAAACGTTACGCGGCGTCCCGCTCGGCCTTCCTGAGGGCGCTGGCGCGGACCTTCTCGCTTTCGCTCTTCAGCTGGCCACAGGCCGCCAGGATGTCGCGGCCGCGTGGCGTGCGGATGGGCGAGGCGTAGCCGGCGCGGTTCAGGATCGCGGCGAAGGCCTCGATCGTCTTCCAGTCCGAGCACTGATAGTCCGTGCCGGGCCAGGGGTTGAAGGGGATCAGGTTCACCTTGGCGGGGATGCCCTGGATCAGCTTCACCAGCGCGCGCGCCTCGTCCGGGCTGTCGTTGACGCCCTTAAGCATGACATACTCGAACGTCACCCGCTTGGCGTTGCCCAGCCCCGGATAGGCGCGGATCGCGGCCATCAGCTGGTCGAGCGGATACTTCTTGTTCAGCGGCACCAGAACGTCGCGCAGCGCATCGTTGGTGGCGTGCAGGCTGATCGCCAGCATGGTCCCGGTGCGCTCGCCCAGCTCCGGGATCATCGGCACCACGCCCGAGGTCGAGACGGTGATGCGGCGGCGCGAGATGGCGATGCCTTCGCCGTCGGCGATGATGTCGATGGCGTCTGAGACGTTGTCGAGATTGTAGAGCGGCTCGCCCATCCCCATGAACACGATGTTCGACAGGCGGCGATCCTCCTTCGGCGAGGGCCATTCGCCGAGGTCGTCGCGCGCCACCTGGACCTGGGCCACGATCTCGGCGGCCGTCAGGTTGCGCACCAGCTTCTGGGTGCCGGTGTGGCAGAAGGTGCAGTTCAGGGTGCAGCCGACCTGCGACGACACGCACAGGGCGCCCGCGCGGCCCACGTCGGGAATGAAGACGGTTTCGATCTCGATGCCCGGCGCGGTGCGGATCAGCCACTTGCGGGTGCCGTCCTTGGACACCTGCCGCTCGACGATCTCCGGCCGGTCCAGGGTGAAGGCCTCGGCGAGCTTCGCCCGCGTGTCCTTGGCCACGTCGCTCATGGCCGCGAAGTCGGTGACGCCGTAGTGGTGGATCCAGCGCCAGACCTGCGAGGCGCGCATTCTCGCCTTCTCGGGCGGGCAGACATCGGCCTCGATCAGCGCCAGGCGCAGGCCCTCGCGCGTGAGACCGGTCAGGTTCACGGGCGCCTTCGGGGCCGGAGAGGCGGCGCGGCTGAGGTCGAGCGTGACGCTCACGGACAATCCTTCGGCGACGGGAGAGTCCGCGCATATAGCACGGATCGGCGCCGGATTAAGGCTGGGGGTGCTCAGCCCTGAGCGTTGCGGATCGCCGCCGCGCCGAACAGGGGCGTCAGCGCCGTGGCGAACAGTGAATAGGCGGCCAGGAAGGCGAGCGGGGCCAGCGCCGAGGCGCCTTCACCAGCCCTCAGCACCGCGCCCGCGCCGAAGATCACCGGCGGGATGAACAGCGGCAGGGCCACGACCGCGATCAGCACCCCGCCGCGCCGAGCGCCGAGCGCCACGGCGGCCCCCAGCGCCCCGGTGAAGGCCAGGCCGAGCCCGGCGATCGCCGCCGCCAGCGCCGCGACCGGCGCGGCTGAGGGCGCAAGACCCAGCGCCAGGGCCGCGACGGGCGCCGCCGCCGCCAGCGGCAGGCCGAGCGCCAGCCACTGGGCCAGCGCCTTGATCGCGAACACCACCTCGAGCGGCAGGGGCCCGAGCGTCAGGAGGTCCAGCGCCCCGTCCTCCAGGTCGCGCTCGAACAGCCGCTCCAGCGACAACAGGGTGGCGAGCACCAGCGCTATCCAGGCGACCCCGCCCGCCAGCCGGCTCAGCACCCGCGCGTCCGACCCGACCGCCAGCGGGATCAAGGTCGTCAGACACGCCAGGAACGCCAGCGCCAGGAGCGGCCCGCCCCCGCCGGACCAGGCCAGCGCCAGCTCGCGCCTGAGGAGGAGCGCCGCCGCCCTCATCCCTCGCCTCCCACCCGAACCTCGCGCGCGGGGATCGGCAGGGGATCATGCACGGCCGCCAGGATCATCCCGCCGCCGCACAGATGCGCGCGCATGATCTCGCCGAAGGCTTCACGCCAGCGGGCGTCCAGCGGCGTCAGCGGTTCGTCCAGCAGCCACAGCGGGCGTGGCGCGGCGATCAGGCGGGCGAGCGCGAGACGTCGTCTTTGACCCGCCGAAAGCCGGCGCACCTCCAGCCCCATGAGCGGACCCAGTCCCAGCGCTTCGACCGCGGGGCCGCTGTCGCCGCCTCCGAGCCAACGGGTCTGGAACGTCAGCTCCTCGGCCGCCGTGCGGCCGCCCTTCAGCCCGTCGAGGTGTCCGACCATGTGCACGCCCCGCGCGCGCGCCGTCTCGGGCTCGACCGGGCCGGGGTCCGCCCCGAAGACGATCTCGCCGCCGTCCGGCCTCAGGAATCCCGCGACGGCGCGCAGCAGCGAGGTCTTGCCCGCCCCGTTCGCCCCGGTCAGCGCCACGGCCTCACCCGCGCCGAGACGCAGGTCGAAACCCGCGAACAGCGGCCGCTCGCCGCGCGAGACGCCCAGGGCGCGGATCGAGAGCGAAGTCAGCACGCGAACCGTCCGAAACTGCGAGCGTTTCTCAACTTCGCGCACGCATGGACGCCGACGTTCGTCGGGACTAAGAGACCCTTCGCCGCAGCGGGCCTTCGCCGCGCGCGCCGGGGTCCTGTGCGCCCCGTCGCCGAGCGCGCGGGGGCGCAACCGAATCGTCGGGCGGCGATGACCAGAGGAACCCTCCCATGCCGTCAGTCGACAGCCTTTCCACCCGCCGGGACCTGACCGTCGGGCGCAAGAAGTACGCCTTCTACAGCCTTCCCGCCGCTGAGGAAGCCGGCCTGACCGGCATTTCGCGCCTGCCGCGCTCGATGAAGGTGCTGCTGGAGAACCTGCTGCGCAACGAGGACGGGGTGTCCGTCACCGAGGCGGACCTGAAGGCCGTCGCGGCCTGGCTCCAAAACAAGGGCGCGGTGGAGCACGAGATCGCCTTCCGCCCCGCGCGCGTCCTGATGCAGGACTTCACCGGAGTTCCGGCGGTGGTCGACCTGGCCGCCATGCGCGACGCCATGACGGCGCTGGGCGGCGACCCGGCCAGGATCAATCCGCTGAACCCGGTCGACCTGGTCATCGACCACTCGGTCATGGTGGACCACTTCGGCACGCCTGGCGCCTTCCAGCAGAACGTCGAGCGCGAGTACGAGCGCAATATCGAGCGCTACCGCTTCCTGCGCTGGGGCTCGTCGGCCTTCAACAACTTCCGCGTCGTGCCGCCGGGCACCGGCATCTGTCACCAGGTCAACCTCGAGCACCTGGCGCAGACGGTTTGGACCGCCGCCGAGGGCAAGGCGACCGTCGCCTATCCCGACACCGTGGTCGGCACCGACAGCCACACGACCATGATCAACGGCCTGGCGGTGCTGGGCTGGGGCGTCGGCGGGATCGAGGCCGAGGCCGCCATGCTGGGCCAGCCCATCCCGATGCTGATCCCCGAGGTCATCGGCTTCCGCCTGACCGGCAAGCTGCCGGAAGGGGCCACCGCCACCGA
>JBKBUS010000131.1:0-5294 GCA_046290035.1 Brevundimonas sp. | reverse complement strand
GAGGGGGTGGGGGGTACGAACCCCTCGCCGCCCACCAGACGCCGACAGGGCCGCCGGAGCGAACCGGCGGCCCTTCTTTCTTCTCCACCGAGTCAGGGCCCTAGAAGCGGAAAGTGGCGCGCAGCAGCAGGCTGTAGCGGACGTAGTCCTCGATCGACTCGGCGTCGGCCTGGATGGTCAGCAGGCCGAGCTCGTTGCCGATGCCCAGACGCAGGCCCAGGATCGGCCCGCCGCCCTCGATCGCGCCGTTGGCCAGCAGGAACTGCTGCGTGCCGCCCGAGAACCGGCCGACCGTCTCGCCGGAGTCGACCGACAGGTACTGGCGCCAGCCGACGCGCAGCTCCGGCCGGATCCAGCCGTCGCGGCCCAGACGCGCGCCGATGTTCATGGCGGCGGTGGCGGAGAACACGTGGCCCGAACGGTCGTCGACGATCAGATCGAAGCCGTCGCCGGCGCCCGACTCCTCGTAGCCGTCTTCCTGAAGCCAGAAGTACTCGGCGTAGACCTCGGGGCGCAGTTCGAAGCGTCCGACCTGATGGCGGTAGGAGACGCCGCCGGCCGCGGCCAGGGTATAGCCGTTCCAGTCCGCTTCGGTCTGCAGGCTGAGGCTCTCGTTGACGATCTCGCGCGTCGAATCCATGAAGGCGTAGCCGGCGGCCGCCCGGGCCCAGGTGGTCCAATATTGGCCCTGCGCCCGCCAGTAGAGACCGAGCTCGATCAGGCTGGCGGCCAGGTTCTCCTCCGCGGCGGCCTCCGGATCCTCGATATCCGAAGAGGTGAAGGCGACGCTGAGGCCGACGTTGCCGAAGCCGGTGCCGCGTTCATAGCCGCCGGCGACGCCGAAGCCCTCGGACCGGAAGCCGTAGCTGTCGGTCTTGTCCTTGTCGGCGTAGAAGTTGATCTCCTGAAGCCAGGCGCTGGACTGCCCCGGAGACAGGACCTCGTTGCGACCCGTCAGCGCCCGCGTGACCGCATCCACGCCGGTGGCCAGGGACATCAGAGCCCCGCCGCCGTGTTCCGGCAGCATCTGCTCATAGAGGTCGAGCAGGCCTTCGCGATCGGTCTGGCTGAGGAAGGCGCCGCGCAGGGCCTCGTTCAGGCCCAGAGCCTCATAGACCGCGTCGTAGGCCCCGGCCTCCGAAGCGATGAAGCCCAGCTCGTCCGACGTCTTGCGACGCACGTCGACGAAGAGCTGGTCCGCGGTCGCGTCGATCCCGGCTTCGACGTTGTAGATGAAGGGAGAGTTGTCCCCGACGGTCGACAGGTCGACGCCGTCGGCCTGAAGATCGCCGGCCTGCACCAGCACCAGTCGCTGCTCGCCCTCGACCAGCGAGGTGAAGCGCGCGCCCAGGCTGGCCCCGGCCGCTAGGTCGGCGACGCCGGAGACGTTCAGCCCGCCGCTTCCCGACAGGGGATCGACCGTCACCAGCAGGGAGCCCTCGTCGGCCACGGTGAGCGTCGTCAGGTCCAACGTCTCGGCCTGACGGGTCTCCAGGACGCCGTCCTGGACATCGATCTCCAGCAGCCCGTCGGCGTCGGAAAGCCCGCCACGCACCTCGGCCCCGCCGCTGATGATCAGGCGGTCGGCGCCGGTTCCGAAGGCGATGTCGCCCGCGACGCGGCCGTTCCGGACGTCGAGGACGTCGGCGCCGGAACCCAGCAGGATCTGACCCGAGATCAGCGGCTCGCGGCTGTTCGGCACGCCGTCGTTGTCGTTGTCGTTGTCCTGGTCGTCCTCGGCGTCGGGCACGCCGTCGCCGTCGTCGTCGGTGTCCTCGAAGTCGGGCGTGTCGTCGCCGTCCAGGTCAGCGTAGTAGTCGGGCGTCGTGGCGCCGGATTGCACGATCGTGACGCCCGCGGTGTTGGCGCTGACGTCGATGGCGATGGCGCGGCCGGTCACGATCTCGTCGCCGGCGTCGGTGTTGCCGTCGTCGGCGTCATCCTCGTCGTCGGTCGGAGAGACCACCGCGATGATGGTGCCGGTGTTGGTGATGCTGTTCAGCCCGCCGGAACGGTCGCGCACGGCGACCGCGTCGCCGGCCTCGCCGCCGAGATTGGCCGTGATCGATCCGCTGTTGTCCAGGCCGGCGACGGCGGCTCCCGCCGCGATGTCGACGGTGATCGCCGAATCGGCGTCCTCCGACAGGACGGTGGCCTGCAAGGCGCCGCTGTTCCGGATCACGGGCGCGGTGACGCCGCTGTTGATCAGCAGAGCGCGCGCGTCCCCGGCGTAGGCGGCGGCGGAGACCGTGCCGCTGTTGCTGACGCCGCCCGCGATCGAGACCGCCTGGCCGGCGCCGAGCTGGATCGCCGTGGAGTCCACGTCGTCGAGGAGCCCTTGCGAGGTGATCGAGCCGCGGTTGATGAAGCCGTAAGCCGCATCCCCGGTCCCCACGGCCCCGAGGGTCGTCGCGCGGGTGGTGGAGCCCACGACGACCGCGGGGGCGGCCCCGAAGACGTTCACGCTGGAGTCGGTCTCCTGCGCGTCCAAAACGCCGTCGCCGTCGCGGTCGGTGTCGGTGGCGTTGGTCACGCCGTCGCCGTCATCGTCCTCGTCGCCGTTCTCGACGCCGTCGTTGTCATCGTCGCCGTCGACGCCCCCGCCCACATAGCGGGGCGCGACGTCCAGCAGCACGCCGCCGCCGACATCCCCGGCGATGCGCACCGCGGGTCCGCCCTGGAGAATGTCGTCGTCGTCGAGGTCCTCATAGTAGAGGGCCCCAGGCGAAAACTGTTCGCCGCCCGCGGTCGGCGGGCGCGACGTGTAGCGATAGCCGGTGGCCGTGATCGGGCCCTGCAGCCGCACCTGGCCGCTCACATCGCCGTCGATGGCCACGGCGACGGAGCCCTCGCCCTGCGCCGATACGCCCGATCCGATGCGGACGCTCTCGACGTCGCCCTGGGTGCGGACGCCGTAGCTTCCGTCGCCCAGCACGTTGACGGCTCCCCGCGTCATCAGGGCGCCGGCGAGGTCGGTCTCGATCAGGATGCCTGCCGAGTTGTTGCCCTGGACGATGATCGAGCCCGTGTTCTCGACCAGAATATCGCCCGTGAACGGCGAAGGGCCCGTGATGCGCAGCCCGTAACGGTTGTCGCCGTTGGCGAAGCGGCCGTCCGCATCCCCGTCGCTGTCGCTGTCCTCGGCGTTGGCGATGTCGTCGTTGACGGTGATCGCGCCGCCGATCGTGATGTCGGCGGTCTGGCCGCCGGTGGCGAGAATGGCGGTGGAGCCGCTCGCCGAATTCGACATGGTGATCTGCGAGCCGCCGTCGAGATCGACGCTGTGGTTCGAATCGATCGTGACGGCCGCGCCCGACGCCAGGGTGATCGTTCCCCCGCTCGCCAGCCGGATGTTGTCCGGCGCCGACCCCGTCGCATTGGACGTGCTGATAGGCGTGGTCCGATTGGAGGAGATCACCACCTCGGCGTGGGCCCCAGCGGCGGCCATGAGCGGAGCGAGCGCCGCCGCGGTCGCGAGCAGGATACGCATTCCGTAAGAACCCTTCAGGTGACACGCTCGCCGGGCGTCGACGGCCCTCCCGGAGCGTCAGCCGACACGACCCAACTTTCGCGAATTTGAGGCGAATGCAAGGCCAAACCCCACCTACCGTCGCTCGCCGGGCCTGTCCACCGCGAGCTTGAGCTTATTGCGGCGCGGGCGTAGGGGCGTGGCTGATGGCGACCAAGAAATCCGCATCGGGCATCCGATCGCCCCGCTCCGTCGTTAAGGGGGGCGGCGAAGCTCTCACGACGGAACGCATGCTGACCTACGAAGCGCTCGAGACCGAACTCTGGCCCATCCCCGGCCGCGCCGAGGAGGTGTCCACGACGCTGAGGGCGGTGACGGCCTCGCACGAGGACGCCAGGCCGCGCCTGGTCGACACCACCATGCTGTACGCGCCGCGCTCAGGCGGGGTGAAGCGGTACCTTCTCTCGAAGAAGGCCTGGCTGACCGCCAATCGGCCCGGCGTCGGGCACGGCCTGATCGTGCCGGGGGCCCGGCATAGGGTCGCGGCCGACGGCACCCTGCACCTGCACGCCGCCAAACTTCCGTTCGGGGACGGCTATCGCTGGCCCACGTCGGTGCGGCGCTGGAGCGCCTGGGTCTCGGCCATGCGCCCGGCGGTCATCGAGGCGGGAGATCCCTACACCCCGGGCCAGGCGGCCCTGGAGGCGGGCCAGCGCGTCGGCTGCCCGGTGGTGGGCTTCTGTCACTCCGACCCCGCGGCCCTGGCGGCCCTTCACCTCGGCGAGTGGGCCAAGAAGCCGGTCGAGAAGCGCTGGGCCAAGCTGTTCAAGCAGTTCGACCGAGTCGTGTCGCCCAGCCGCTACATCGCCCGGCGCCTCGAGGAAGCGGGCGTGGCCGACATCGTGATCCGCCCCCTGGGCGTGGAGGTCGAGACCTTCCGGCCCGACCGGGGCGACAGGGAGGGCCTGTTGCGCCAGCTGAACCTGCCGTCGAACGCGCGTCTTCTCTGCTTCGCCGGCCGTCCGGCGCGGGAGAAGAACGTCGACGTCCTGATCGACGCGGTGCAGAAGCTCGGCGCGCCCTATCATCTGGTGCTGGTGGGCGCGGGCCAGGGCCTCCCGCAGGAGGACCGGGTCATCAGCCTGCCCTATGAGCGCGACCCGAAGGCGGTGGCCCGGATCATCGCCAGCTGCGACGCCTTCGTGCACGCCAACGACAAGGAGCCCTTCGGCCTGATCGTGCTCGAAGCCATGGCCTGCGGCGTGCCGGTCGTGGGGGTGAACGCCGGGGGCGTGGCCGAAACGGTCGACGAGGGCGTCGGTCAGCTGGCGGTCAGCGCCGACCCCGACGACTACGCCGAAGCCATCGAGGCGCTGTTCGCGCGGGACATCCCGGCGCTCGGCGCCGCCGCGCGCGTCAAGACGCTGGAGCAGTTCGCCTGGAACCGCGTCTTCGAGGGCCTGTGCATGGTTTATGCGGACGTGTCGGGCGAACGCGCCTTCGTCGAGCCGCAGGGCGCGGTCGCCGTCCACTGAGGCGTCGAGGGAGGCGCGCCCGCACGCCCGCCCTCGTCCGGGGGCCTCAGTCGGGACGCCGCGCCTCCGCGCGCATGCGGGCGGCGCCTTGCTCCATCCGGTCGGCCCCTTCGAGCATGCGGGGAACGGCGTCGAGCAACTGCTGGTCCGTCACGGTGCGGCCCTCTTGCCGCGCGCGCTCGATCTGGCGGGCGCGATAGGCGGGGTCGCGCAGCCGTTCCGCCTCGCGTCTCATCTGCTGGGCGCCGCGCTCCATCTCGTCCGCGCCCCGGCCCATGTCGAGGCGCGCC
>JBKBUS010000130.1:0-5306 GCA_046290035.1 Brevundimonas sp. | reverse complement strand
AAGCACCGGATGCTCCGGCGTCCAGGTCTGCAACAGCGCGCGGCCGGGTCGGTCGGCGCGTCCGGCCCGCCCGGTCGCCTGGGTCAACAGTTGAAAGGTGCGCTCGGCCGCGCGCAGGTCGCCGCCGCGCAGGCCGAGGTCGGCGTCGACCACCCCGACCAGCGTCAGGCCGGGAAAGTTGTGGCCCTTGGCGGCCGCCTGGGTGGCCACCAGGATGTCGATCTCGCCCGCCGCCATCGCCTCGATCAGGGCGCGGGCCGAGCGGCCGTCGGGGGCGGTGTCGGAACTGAAGATCGCCGTGCGGGCATGGGGAAAGAGGCTCTTCGCCTCCTCCTCGACCCGTTCCACGCCGGGGCCGACGGGGACGAGCGAATCCTCCGCGCCGCAGTTCGGACAGGCTCTGGGCCTGGGCATGGAGAAGCCGGTCAGGTGGCAAACGAGCCGGCCGGTGTAGCGATGCTCCACCAGCCAGGAATCCGTGTCCGGCGCGGTCATCCGATGGCCGCAGGCGCGGCATAGCACCACCGGCGCATAGCCGCGGCGGTTGAGGAACAGCAGCACCTGCTCGCGCCGCCCCAGCGTCTCGGCCATCGCTTCCCGGAGCGGCGCCGAGAGCCACTGATCCCGCTCCGGCGGGGTCTCGCGCAGGTCGATGAGGGCGACGTCGGGCAGCACCGCCGCGCCGTGCCGCGCCTTGAGCTTCAGCCAGCGATACCGGCCTTGGTGCGCGTTCCAGAGCGTCTCCAGAGACGGGGTGGCCGAGGCCAGAACCACCGCCGCCCGCTCGATCCGGGCCCGCGCCACGGCCAGGTCGCGGCCGTGATAGACCAGCCCGTCCTCCTGCTTGAACGAAGCGTCGTGCTCCTCGTCGACGAGGATCAGGCGCAGGTTGGCGAAGGGCAGGAACAGGGCCGAGCGCGCCCCCACCACCAGATTGCAGCGCCCGGCGATCACCGCCTCCCACACCTTCCTTCGCGCGGGCGGGGAGACGCCGGAGTGCCATTCGGCGGGCGCAGCGCCGAAGCGGGCGGCGATGCGCTCGATCAGGGCCTGGGTCAGGGCGATTTCGGGCAGCAGGATCAGGATCTGCGCGTCGGGCTCGGCGGCCAGGGCTCGGGCGACCGCCTCAAGATAGGCCTCGGTCTTGCCGGACCCTGTGACGCCGTCCAGCAGGAAGGGCGCGAAGTCCCTGGTCGCCACGCCGTCCGCGATGGCCGTAGCGGCGGCGGCCTGATCGGGATTCAGATCGGTGCGGCCATGGTCCGGTCGCGGCCGCTCGAAGGCGGCGAGGGCGGCGATCTCAACGACCTCCAGGACGCCTTCGTCGATCAGCCCCTTGATCACGCCGGAGGAGACGCCGGCCGCCCGCGCCAGCTCCGGCCCCGGCATCGACCGGTCGCCGAGCGCCGCCAGCACCGCTTCGCGCGCCGGGGTCCGTCGGGCGGGAGCGCCGCCTTCGGCGCGGCGGACGCGCCGCTCGGGGCGCGGTGCGGGATTGCGCAGACCCTTCAGCGCCGTCTGGGCCATCTCGCCGGGCGCCGACAGGGTCCAGCGCGCGGCCCATTCGATGAAGTCCAGGGTGCGTCCGGGCAGGGGCGGGTCGTCGAGCGCCGCCTGGATCGTCTTCAGGCGCCGGTTCGAGCCGGTGGTCTCGCGCACCTCCGTGACTACGCCGCGCAGCAGCCGGGGGCCCAGCGGCACGGCGACCTGGCCGCCCCGCGCGACGTCGATGGCGTCGGGAACCTCATAGTCGAACGCCTCGGGCACCGGCAGCGGGATGAGGACGGAGGCGACCTTCATGACTTGCCCCGGTTGCGGGGGAGAGGGACCGCGAAGCGGTGGAGGGGGCGACCCCAGACGCCGGCGCTTGAACTCGCCCCCTCCACCATGCTGCGCATGGTCCCCCTTCCCCTCACGAGGGGGAGGAATAGGAGTCGCGCTTCGGTGTCTTGAGCGCTAAACCCCGCGCCCATGAAACTCTTCCTCGACACCGCCGACGTCGCCGTCATCCAAGACATGGTCCCCACCGGCATGGTGGACGGCGTGACCACCAACCCGTCCCTGATCGCGAAGTCCGGTCGAAACATCGCCGAGGTCATCGCCGAGATTTGCGCCCTCGTCGAGGGCCCGATCTCCGCCGAGGCCGTGGCCACGGACTTCGAGACCATGGTCAAGGAGGGCGACAAGCTGGCCGCCATCGCGCCGAACGTGGTGGTGAAGCTGCCGCTGACCTGGGATGGCCTCAGGGCCTGTCGCGCCTTCTCGGACAAGGGGATCAAGACCAATGTCACCCTGTGCTTCTCCGCCGCCCAGGCGATGCTGGCGGCCAAGGCCGGCGCGACCTTCATCTCGCCCTTCGTCGGCCGGCTGGAGGACCACGGCGCGGACGGGGTGGGCCTGCTGGAGGAGATCCGCACCCTTTACGACATCCACGGCTTCGAGACCGAGGTGCTGGCCGCTTCCCTGCGCAACCCCGGCCACGTGTCGGCGGCGGCGCTGGCGGGCGCGGACGCGGCGACCCTTCCGGCGGACGTGTTCAAGGCCCTGGTCAAGCACCCGTTAACCGACAAGGGGTTGGATGCCTTCCTGGCCGACTGGGGCAAGACCGGCCAGTCGATTCTGTAACCGCCGCCTTCCCTCGGTGAGGTCCTTGTCCAACGGCTCGCTCGACCTCTTTCCCACAGATGACGCGGACGACCTCCACTGGCCGCGCGTGCGCGACTGGTTGAAGGCGCACCCTGACGCCCTGGTCGAGGACCGGACCCTGCTCGAGGAGCTGGGGCTGAAGCCGACCGGCCGCAACGTCGTGGAGTTCGGCAAGGCGGCGCTGACGCGGCTGGAGGCCGTGATCGAGCGCGAGACCGGCGCCCGCCAGCGGATTGAGGCGGTGGCGCGGGCGAACTTTGCGGCCCAGACCCAGACCCATGTCACCGCGCTCGATCTGATGGAGGCGAGGAACCACGCGGACCTCGCGCGGCGGCTGGATGCGGCGGCGCAGGCGCGCTTCGGCCTGATCGCGGCCGCGGCGGCGCTGGAGAAGCCGGGCGGCGTGCCCTTCGGCTGGCGCGCGCTGGAACCCGGTCGCGTCGACCAGCTGCTGGGCGAGGACGGGCTGCACTGGCTGGGGCCGAACTTCGACGGGCTGAACCTGTTCGGCCCGGCCGAGGATGAGGTGAAGTCCGTCGCCCTGATCCGAATGGCGCCCTTCACGCCGCACCGCATGGCGCTATGCGCCTTCGGGTCGGGCGAGGCGGAGGGCTTCACCCGCGACATGGGCTGCGAGCTCGTGGCCTTCGTGGCGCGGGTGGTCGAGCGCACGGCCGAGCGATGGCCGATCCTGGACTGAGCGCGGATCAGGCGCTTCACGCCTGGCTGGAGCATCTGGCGCACGAGCGGCGGCTGTCGCCCCGGACGCTGGAGGCTTACGGCCATATCGGCCGGCTCTATCTGGCGTTTCTCGAGCGGCATCGCGGGGAGACCCTCTCGGCGGCCGATCTGGCGACGGTGACGGCGGCCGAGGTGCGGGCGCATCTGGCGGACCGGCGAAGCGGCGAGGCGGGCCTGTCGTCGAGGTCCCTGGTGCAGACCCTGTCGGCGGTTCGCGGCTTTCACGCCTTCCTCGACCGGCGGCTGGACCTGCCCAATCCCCAGATCGCGCTGGTGCGAGGTCCCAGGGTGAAGGCGTCCCTGCCGCGCCCGGTCAGCCAGGATCAGGCGATCGGTCTGTTGCAGGAACCCGGCGCGGACCCGGATTCGGAGCCGTGGGAGGCCGCGCGCGATCGGGCGGTGCTGAGCCTGCTCTACGGCGCCGGCCTGCGGATTTCCGAGGCGCTCTCGCTGACGCGAGCCGACGCCCCCTTGCCGGAGACGCTGCGGATCACCGGCAAGGGGGCGAAGACGCGGCTGGTCCCCATCCTGCCCCAGGTCGCGGAAGCCGTGGCGGACTATGTCGCGCGGCTGCCGTTCCCGCTCGCCCCGGCTGACGCCCTTTTCCGCGCGCGTAGGGGCGGACCGTTGAGCCCCCGCCATGTGCAGGCGACCGTCCGACGCCTGCGCGGCCGGCTGGGCCTGCCGGACAGCGCGACGCCGCACGCGCTCAGGCACAGCTTCGCGACCCATCTGCTGGGCGCCGGAGCGGACCTGAGGAGCCTGCAGGAGCTGCTGGGCCACGCCAGCCTGTCGACGACGCAAAAGTACACCGGCGTGGACGCCGAGCGACTGCTGGGCGCCTACGCCGCCGCCCATCCCCGAGCCTGACCCAAGTCCCGCCGGCCGGAACCGGCGATCGCCTCGATCTCCTCGATCACCGCGTCCGGGGCGAAGTGGTGGAGCATGTGGCCCAGATCCGCCAGCTCCCGCAGACGTCCAAGCGGTGCGAGCATCGATAGGGTGCGCCCGTGCCAGGGGTTCGCCACCAGATCCCTCCGTCCCAGAACGATCCGTACGGGAAGGCGGCAGGTCGCGTACCTCGGCAGGGCCGCGCTGAGATCGATGTTGAGCATCAGGCTCTCCTCGCCCGCCGCTCGAAGGCGTCGGCGCTCGCCGGCCTCGTCGATCGGAAAGACGTCGGCGAAGGCCCTTGGCGGCGACTGGGGGGCGAACATGCCGCGCCACAGGGCCGGCAGAAGCAGGGCGTCCGCCGGCATGAGCGCGTAGGACAGGGCGTCGCCCAGTCCGAAGATCGCACGGGGCCCGAACACGGCCTGCTCCAGCCTTGGCTCGGGCAGCACAGAGGGGCTGACGGCGACCACCCCGGCCACCTCGTCCGGCCAGGACAGGGCCCAGGCCATGGCCACCGCCCCGCCCTGGGAGTGGCCGACGAGGATCGGGCGCTGCAGGCCGAGCGCGCGGGCCGCCTCGCGCAGCAGCGCCGCCTGGCGCCAGATCGAAGCCGATCCCGGCGCCTTGCCGCTGCCTCCGTTGCCGGGCCGGTCGAAGGCGACGAAGCGAAACCGGTCCGCGAGGTGCGGCGCGAGCGAGACCAGCCCGTCCTCAAGTCCGGTCAGCGTGCCGTGCAGAAACACCACCGGCGGACCTGAGCCGCCTTCCGCATAGCGCAGGATGACGCTAGCGGTTTCGATCTCGCCGGGCTGGAAGTCGACCATGCCTCCTCAAGCGGCGACGGGGCGGCCTGTTCCGTCAGCGCGGACAGCGGATCGGACCGCGACCGCCGATCGGAGCGGGCGGGTCGATGGCCACGGTGGCCCCATAGGTCCGGCCGGGGGTCCAATCGCGGCCGCGCCAGCACCGGCTCTCGGCGTCCCACCAGCCGTGGCCGGGGTGATAGTAGCCGAGGTCGCGATTGT
>JBKBUS010000129.1:0-5345 GCA_046290035.1 Brevundimonas sp. | reverse complement strand
CCCTCCTGTCCAAAAGACGAACGGCCGGGCTTTCGCCCGGCCGTTCTGGTTTCAGCCGCCTGGGGCTGATCAGTACTTGACGCGCAGGGTGACGCCGTAGGTGCGCGGGGCGCCCAGGAAGGCGTCGTAGGTCAGGCTGTCGCCGGCGGGCACATAGTACTGGCCTTGGGCGTTCGGCGTGGGCTGGAAAGCCGAGCCTTGCAGGAAGGCGTTGTAGGCCACCTGGACATACTCTTCGTCCAGCAGGTTCTGCGCCCAAACGTCCACCGTCCAGCGCTCGTCCTCGGAGCCGATCGAGATCCGTCCGTTCACCGTGGTGAAGGCGTCCTGCGCCTTGAACGGCAGGAGGTCGGAGCCCGTGTTGTAGTCGCTGACGTACTTGGCCGCGAGGTTGAAGCCGCCGCGCAGGCCCATGCCGATGCTGCGGTCGTAGTTGATCGCGAAGGACCCCGACCATTCCGGCGCGAACGACGGCGTCGCTCCAGACAGCAGCGACAGCTGGCCGAAGTTGGACGGAATCGCCAGATCGGCCGCCGTGAACTCCCCATAGGCGGCGTCCGTGTAGGTCAGGCCGCCCGACAGGGTCAGACCTTCGACCGGCGTGAACCACAGGAAGTCGGCGTCGACGCCCCGGCTGGTCAACTCGGGGATCGATTCCACCACGAAGGCGGTGCCGAGGAAGGTGTTCAGCTGGAAGTCCTCGAACTTCTGGTCGAAGTAGGTCGCGTTCAACAGCAGCGAGCCGTTGAAGAGCGTGGACTTGAAGCCCGCCTCGTAGGAGTCGACGACTTCCGACGGGAACAGGAGGGACGCGGTCGGCGTCACGCCGGCCTGCACACGGTCCATGTTGTAGCCGAAGCTCTTATAGCCGCGGGCGTAAGAGGCGTAGAGCATCAGACCGTCGACCGGACGCCAGCTGGCCTTGAACGTCCCTGAGATTTCTTCGTCGCTGAAGTCCTCGCTGATCCGACGGTTGTCGTAGAACGGGTTCGTCCAGGGCAGGCACATGCGGCCGAAGATCTGGCTGGCGTTGACCGCCCCGAAGGCCCCGGTGATCAGCGCCTGATTGGCCAGGGTGCCCACGCAGGCCAAGGACGACGTGCCCAGGTTGTCCTGCAGGCCGAGCAGCCGCTTGCTGTCCATCGTGTAGCGGAGGCCCAGCGTCAGGTCGAAGCTGTCCGTCACGCGGAAGGTGTTGTTGGTGAACAGCGCCAGGGTCTCGGAGCGCTGGCTGTACGTATCCCGAAGGGCCTGCCCCGCCGTGATCGTCGGACCGGCCGAGACGGCGCCGCCCGTGCCCAGGCACGACAGCAGGCCGGTCGGCGTCTGGGTTCCCACCGGGCCGGTGGGCGTCATGGTGAAGGGCGTGAAGCAGCCGAGGCTGTTCGGGCCGATCGCGATGCCCGGGTTCACGGCGTTGAAGGCGCTGGTGAGCTGGAACGAGAGCAGGGGCGCGTAGTCGGCGCCGATGTAGAAGCTGTCGTTCCGATGGATATTCTCAAGGCTGGCGAAGGCGCCGACCAGCCAGTCGAAACGGTCGGTGGTCCCCGCGAGGCGGACTTCCTGCGTCAGGTTGTCCAGCGAGGTGGCGAATTCCCCGTCCGGCAGGCGATACGCGACGTCCGCGCCGGAGAAGTCGGAATCCTGGCCGTTCACCGTCGACCAGTCGCGGAACGAGGTGATCGACGTCAGCCGCGCGTTCCACGCGTCGATGTCGAGGTTGACCTCGGCCGACAGGCCCCAGTCCTCGATCTGCTGGTCGGTGGAGCGGTTGGCGTAGGCTTGGCGCGTGAAGGGATTGCGGCCAAAGCCCGGAACGGCCGGAGCCACGCCCGTTCCGTTCGTCGTCAGCAGATCGACGATCGCCGCCGTCGGGCCGGAGCGCACCTGCACGCCGACGCAGCAGTATTCGTCCCGCTTGGTGTAGTCCGCGATCAGGCGGATCGAAGCGGAATCGCTCGGCAGGATCAGAAGCTGGCCGCGCGCGGTCCAGAAGTCCTGATTGGCGTCGTCCGTTTCGGTACGGGGGCCGTCGCCCACGTCGATGTCGTAAAGCCCGTCACGCTGGCGCGCGGCGACGTAAAGGCGGCCGGCCACCTGCTCGCTGATCGGCCCGGTCACGGAGCCCGCCACGCCGAAGGCGCCGTAGTTGCCGGCGGTCAGTTCGCCTTCGAAGCCCGGCGTGAACGACGGCGCTTCGGTGATGATGTTGATGACGCCGGCCGAGGTGTTCTTGCCGAACAGGGTCCCCTGCGGCCCCTTCAGCACTTCGATCCGCTGCAGCTCGCCCAGGTCGCCGAACGAGATGGAGTTGCGGGACCGGAAGACGCCGTCGATGACGATGCCGACCGAGCTTTCCAGGCCGGGGTTGTCGCCGACGGTTCCGACGCCGCGGATCCGGGCGGTGGTCGAGGCTTCCGTCGACGTCGAGGTCACCTGCAGGCCGGGCGTCAGGATCTGCAGATCCTTGATGTCGGCGACGCCGGCGTTCTGAAGTTGCTCCTCGGAGAGGGTGGTGACCACCACCGGCACTTCCTGAAGGCTCTGCTCGCGCAGCTGGGCGGTGACGATGATCTCGTCGACGGTCGTGACTTGACCGTCCTGAGCCTGCGCCGCGCCGGCGGCGATGAGTCCGATGCCGACCGCAGCGGTCGACACGGTCGTGCGAAGAATCCGGTTGAAGCGCATTTGCGTCCCCGCTCCTGATGAGGCCAGATGGCCTGTGCGTTCCTGCCTAAAGCCGCGTCTTCTATGGAAGTCCGGACGCGCGCTCTGGAACCTTTGGGGTAATCCAAGGCGGTGTCAGCGACAAGAAAGGCCGCATCGTCAAGGCCAAGTTTTCAGTGGCGATGACGCAGGTGTGACGCGAAAGCGACAGAAATGATTACGTCGCGTCAAGCTCCGAGGTCTGCTGAGCCCGCCTGGGCGATCTTGAGAGCACCAGCGCTCCCGCCACGGCGGACAGAATCGAGCCGCCCAACACCCCAAGCTTGACCTGGACCTGCTCAGGCGAGTCGATCGCGCCGGGGAAGGCGAGGGCCCCGATGAACAGGCTCATGGTGAAGCCGACCCCGCACAGCAGGCTGACGCCGTACACCTGGGCCCAGGTGGCGCCGCGCGGCTTGGCCCCGATCTTGAGGACCGAGGCGAGCCAGGCCATGCCGAACACACCGATCTGCTTGCCGACGAACAGGCCAAGCGCGATGCCCAGCACCAGCGGGGTGAGCAGCGCTTCGAGGTTCACGCCCTGGAACGACACGCCCGCCTTGGAGAAGGCGAAGATGGGAAGCACGACGTAGGCGACGTAGGGGTGAAGCTCGTGCATGGCCGACTTCAAGGGGCTCTCCAGTCCCTCGGCGCGCGCCTTGACGGGAACGATCAGGGCGAAGGCGACCGCAGCGAGCGAGGTCGACAGTTCCGCCTGGACGGTGAACCACCAGACCAGGGCGAACCCGAGCACCCAGAAGGGCGGGGTGATCCGCCAGCGCGAAAGCACCGCTCCGACGCCGAGCAGGCCCAGCGCGATCAGCAGCGGCTGGAGCTGGACCCCGCTGCTGAACAGGACCGCGATCAGGGCGATGGCTCCTAGGTCGTCGACGATGGCCAGAGTCAGCAGGAACACCCTGAGCGACGTCGGCAGCTTGCGCGCCACCATGGCGAACACCGCCAGGGCGAAGGCGATGTCGGTCGCCAGCGGGATCGGCCAACCCTGGTTCGGCCCGCCGAAGGTCGTCGTGAAGGCCAGATAGACGGCGGCCGGGGCGACCATGCCGCCGATCGCCGCCAGGACGGGGGTGGCCAGCCGGCGCGGATCACTGAGCTCCCCCTTGAGGATCTCGTATTTGATCTCCAGGCCGACGACGAGAAAGAAGATCGCCATCAGGCCTTCCTTGACCCAGTCCGACAGCGGCATCGTCAGGGCGATGGGGCCGAGCTGGAGCGTCTGATAGCCCTTCAGGAAGGCGAAGTACTGCTCCGACATCCACGAGTTCGCCACGACCAGGGCGATCAGGGCGGCCACGCCCAGCACCGCGCCGGACGCGGCTTCGGTCTTGAGGAATTCGAGCGTGATCCTGCGCGCCAAGGCGGGCCTCCGAGAGATTTGGTCGACAGTCGCGACGGCCGGTTATCGACGACCGCCAGACCGGATCCGGCCCGCAGACTGACGCGCGAACCGCCCGGCCGGACCCTCCAGCGCCGGCGAAGGCGGGATCGGGCCCGATCTCTGCGACGCACCATAGCGTCCGAGAACGACGGTTCAACGAAAACCGACGCTTGCGATGCGAGCCCTCGAGTCGCATCTGCCATCGATGCCGGTATCAGACGCCTATCGCCCCGACCCTCGCTTCGCCGCCCTCGGCGGAGACTACGGCGACCGGGTTCAGCCGGCTGACTTCCCCCAGACGCGGCTCAGGTTCAGGAACGATCGCGCCGCCGCGACTGTGGGGCTGGACGCCCTTACCGACGAAGAATGGATCAAGCACTTCGGCCGGTTCGAGCCGCTTCCGGGACAGCCGGACCCGTGGGCCATGCGCTACCACGGCCACCAGTTCCGCACCTACAACCCCGATCTGGGCGATGGCCGGGGCTTTCTGGCGGCGCAGTTGCGGGACGACAGGGACCGGCTGCTGGACCTGGGGACGAAGGGCTCGGGCCAGACGCCGTGGTCGCGCGGCGCCGACGGCCGCCTGACGCTGAAGGGCGGCGTTCGCGAGGTGCTGGCGGCTACGATGCTGGAGACGCTGGGCGTACCCACCAGCCGGGCCTTCAGCCTGATCGAGACCGGAGAGGCGCTGGAGCGGGGCGACGAGCCGTCGCCGACCCGGTCCGCCGTCCTCGTGCGCCTGTCGCACAGCCACGTCCGCTTCGGCACCTTCCAGCGCGCCGCCTATTTCGGCCGCACCGACATGCTTGAAGCCCTGGTCGAACATGCGCGGGCGCTCTACCACCCAGCGGTGGCGGCGGGTGATGCGGCCGGCCTCCTGTCGGCGGTGGTCGCGGCGTCGGCGCGGCTTGTGGCGCGATGGGTGGCGGCGGGCTTCGTCCACGGGGTGCTGAACACCGACAATCTGAACGTCACCGGCGAGAGCTTCGACTACGGCCCCTGGCGGTTCCTGCCGCACTATGAGCCCGGATTTACCGCCGCCTATTTCGACCAGACCGGCCTTTATGCCTTCGCGCGCCAGCCGGAAGCGGTGTTCTGGGCCCTGACCCAGCTGGGCGGTGCCTTGAAGCTGGTCGCGGACGCCGAATCCCTGACCGAGGCGCTGAACGGCTTCGGCCCGGCCTATATCCGCGAGCTGCGCGCCGCCTTCCTCGACCGGCTGGGGGTCGCGAGCCTCGGC
>JBKBUS010000128.1:3429-5366 GCA_046290035.1 Brevundimonas sp. | reverse complement strand
TCGGCGACGACCTCGACCTCGACACTGTCGCCCTCGCGAGGCGCCTGCCGCCCGGCCAAGGGCAGAAAGCCGGGCGCGCCGCCGACCCCCAGGTCGACGAATGCGGCGCCATAGCCGCGGCGCACCTCGACGACCCTGCCTACGCAGCGGGCCCCGAGACGGTGTTGTGGAGGATCGTCGTCGCGACGGATGACCAGACGCTCGCACCGGCCGTCGCGGACGAGGACGCCGCGCGTCTCGCCGGGCGTGTCGTCAAGGAACAGTTGGACCGTGCTCACGGCCGCCAGCCCGCGCCCCGGAGCAGCGCCATCGATTCGTAGAGCGGAAGGCCCATAACCGCGGGATGGCTGCCGACGATTCGCCGGACGAAGGCGCCCGCGGGCCCCTGGATCCCGTAGCCGCCGGCCTTGCCCCGCCAGTCGCCGGTGGCGACGTAGGACGCGATCTCGTCCTCGGACAACGGCTTGAAGGCGACCCGCGTCTCGACCACGCGTGCGGACAAGCGCTCGCCCCGCGCCACGGCCACGCCGGTGTAAACCCGATGATTCCGGCCGGACAGCAGCCGCAGGAAGGCGGCGGCCTCGGCCGCGTCGGCCGGCTTCTCCAGCAGCCGGCGGCCCAGCGCGACGACGGTGTCGGCAGCCAGGATGATCGCCTCGGGGCTGGAGGCCGACAGGGCGGCGGCCTTCTCGCGCGCCAGCCGTTCGGCCAGCCGCGCGGGCGGCTCGGCCTTCGACGGCGTCTCGTCGATGTCGGCGGGCAGGATGCGATCGGGGACGACCCCGATCTGCGCCAGAAGCTCCTTCCGGCGCGGGCTGGCCGAAGCCAGGATCAACTCAGGACGGTCGCCCGCCATGGGCGGCCGGTCCTTACTTGAAGCGATAGGTGATGCGACCCTTGGTCAGGTCGTAGGGCGTCATCTCGACCAGGACCTTGTCGCCGGCGAGCACGCGGATGCGGTTCTTTCGCATCTTGCCCGCGGTGTGGGCGATGATCTCGTGATCGTTCTCGAGGGTCACGCGGAACGTCGCGTTCGGCAGCAGTTCGCTGACCACGCCGGGAAACTCGAGCAGTTCTTCCTTCGCCATGCGGTCTCTCTCGCCCGATATGACAGGTTTCAGGAGCGCGCCGGGCGATGCGCGTCCTTCCAAGCGGCGGGCCTATGCACCAAAACGGCCGCGGCGTCGACCCGTCAGCCGCGTCGGTGCAGCGCCGTGATAAGCGTGAAAAGCCGCCGACTGGTTTCAAGATCGAGCTCGATCTTGCCGTCCAGGCGCTCGCGCAGCAGCTCCGCGCCCTCGTTGTGCAGGCCGCGCCGGCCCATGTCGACGGCCTCGATCTGGCTGGGAGAGGAGCCGCGCAGCGCCTCGTAGTAGCTGTCGCAGATGGCGATGTAGTCGCGCACGACGGCCTTGAACGGCGTCAGCGACAGGGCATGCAGCTTGCCGAAGCCGGGCCCGGTGATGTCGAACACCAGGCGGCTGTCCTGAAGGCTGAGCTTGAGAGCATACGGACCGCCGCCGCCGCCGACCGGCGCGAAGTGGTTCTTCTCGACCAGATCGAAGATCGCCACGCGGCGCTCGTGTTCGATCTGGGCGGGGGGGGACGGCTGGGTCGCCTGGCCCAGCTCGATCGCGCTCAGCCTGTGGGCGACGTCGCTCACGCGGCGTCGCCGTCCAGCGGATGGGCCGGGGCCGCCTTGGCGGGCCAGCGTTCGGACAGGTCCGTCACCACGGCGTCCAGACACTCCACGTCCAGCCTCAGGTCGCCGCCGGCGGCAAACATCATGACGACCTGCCCCGCCGGCGCCTCAGCGGCCGGGAGGAAGTCCATGGCCAGGAGCTCTAGAGGCACGTCCTCGCCGCGCGGCAGGCGTCGGCTCTGAACCTTGAGCACGTCCCCAAACTGCATGGCCGCCCGCACGCGCGTGCCGCCGC
>JBKBUS010000128.1:0-3419 GCA_046290035.1 Brevundimonas sp. | reverse complement strand
CACTCCCAGCAGAAGCGGCTCAGCTCCACCGTGAGGGTGCGCGCACGTCGATCCCAGGCGATGTCGGCGGGGTGCACTATCGCATCTTGAAGCGCGGCGGAGATGATCTGGAGATCGTCGCCGTCGTGAGCGAGCAGGCGCAGCGGCTCGAGCGCCCTGGACGGCGCGGCCGCGGCATCGACCTCCATCTCAATGCTCATCGGACTCTCCCTTGATCCGCCGCACGTCGGCCCCGCACGCCTGGAGCTTGGCCTCCAGATGCTCGAAGCCGCGATCCAGATGATAGACGCGACCGATGGTCGTTTCACCTTCCGCCGCCAGCCCTGCGATCACCAGGCTGACCGAGGCCCTTAGGTCAGTCGCCATCACCTGGGCGCCGATGAGCCTCTCCACGCCCGTGACCCGCGCCTCGCCGCCATGGACGGAGATCTCCGCCCCGAGGCGCATCAGCTCGGGCGCGTGCATGAAGCGGTTCTCGAAGATGGTCTCATGGATGACGCTCTCGCCCTGCGCCAAGGTCATCAACGCCATGAACTGGGCCTGTAGATCGGTGGCGAAGCCGGGATAGACCTCGGTGGTCACATCGACCGCCTTCAGGCGCTGGGCCGGATCGCGCCGAACGATCACGCCGTCGGGCGTCGGCTCCACGTCCACGCCGGCGGCGACCATGCGGTCGGTCAGGGCGGCGATCAGCTCGGGCCGGCTCTTCGTCAGACGCACCTCGCCCCCCGCCATGGCGGCCGCGACCGCATAGGAGCCCATCTCGATCCGGTCGGGAATCACCGACCACTCGGTCCCATTCAGCGAACCGACGCCGGTGACGGTCAGGACGTCGGTGTCGATCCCCTCGATCCGCGCGCCCATGGCGTTGAGGCAGTGGGCGAGGTCGCCGATCTCCGGCTCGCAAGCGGCGCGACGGAGCACCGTCGTGCCCTCCGCCAGCACCGCCGCCAGCAGGGCGTGCTCGGTGGCGCCGACCGAGACGAAGGGAAACTCGATCTCCGCGCCCTTCAGCCCCTTCGGCGCGACGGCGTGAACGTAGCCTTCCTCGAGCGTGATCTCCGCGCCCAGCGCCTGGAGCGCCTTCAGATGCAGGTCGACCGGCCGCGCGCCGATGGTGCAGCCGCCGGGCAGCGACACCTTCGCCTCGCCCGTGCGCGCCAGGAGCGGTCCCAGCACATTGAAGCTGGCGCGCATCTGCCGGACCAGGTCATAGGGGGCGAAGGTGGAGGTGATCGCCTTCGCATGCAGCACCGTCGTCGCCGGATCGCTCTCCTCCACGGTCAGGCCGAAGGCGCGCAGCAGCTGGCCCAGGAACCGGGTGTCGGCCAGGCGCGGCATGTTGGTCAGGGTCAGCGGCTGGTCGGTCAGGATGGCGGCGGCCATCAGCTTGATGGCGGAGTTCTTGGCGCCGCTGACCGGGATCTCACCGTTCAGTCGCGCGCCGCCGACGATGGCGATGCGGTCCATGGGGTCTCTGTCTTGACCGCGAACGTCGCGGCGGTCCCCGTCTCTAGCGCGAGGCGACGCGGGCGCCAAAGGGCCCCCGGTGACTTTGCGTTTCCGGCTTCAGGGCTCGGAGGGGTCGGCCTTGGCGACCTTGCGGCGTCTGAGATTGGCCCTGAGCGCCTGAGCCAGCCGCGCCTCCCGCTCCGCCTTGCGGCGGGCCTCGACGTCATCGGCCTTCAATGGCGGGTCCTTCTGGAGCATGGGTCCGACAAGCCTCAGCACGATCCCGCGATCAAGAGCGCATTTTCGGTTTGCCCCTGCGGAGTCCATTGGCTATACGGCCGCTTCCTCAGATCGGGCCGCCGTAGCTCAGTGGTAGAGCGCATCCTTGGTAAGGCTGAGGTCGGCAGTTCAATCCTGCCCGGCGGCACCATCTGAACCTTACCCAAGGCGCCCGGCGCTCCGGCCGGCGCGCAGGGTTTCATCGAATTTCAGTCGAAGACGTGCGGCCGCATCAGAGGCCCCCACGTCGGCGCGCCATAGGGTCCATAGCCCAGGCCGCCACGGCTTTCCTGATAGCTGATCGTGGCGCGACCACCCTCTCCGATCGGCACCGAGATCGTGCCGCCATAGGTCGAGAAATCGTCGCTGCCGACGCCGACGTTGAACTCGCCGTGAACTCGACCGTCGTCGCGCCATTCCAGCGGACCGGCTCGCCGCGCGCCGCGGTCCTGCGCGTCAGCGGCGCGGGCGGGCGCCAGATAGCGATCGATCTGCTCCGCCGTGGTCATCTGCGTGCCCGCACGAAGCACTGGGGCCTGCTCAACCTGGAGCGGGGAAGCCCCGGCGACGACGGCGGCGGGGAGCTCGTCCGTGGCGCGGCCGGTCGTGATCACGCCTTCCGGGTCGAGAGCGGACATGGCCAGCAGGGCGATCACAAGCGACATCGGCGTCTCCTACACCCGATCAGGCTCGACCACCATTGCGGCGATCATCGGGCGACGCCGTCGCCGCGCTGGAGCGGATCGGGCAAGGGTTCGCCCAGGGGCACGAACTGCAGGGCGACCGAGTTGATGCAGTAGCGCAGGCCCGTCGGCGGCGGGCCGTCCGGGAAGACGTGCCCCTGGTGGCTGTCGCAGCGCGCGCAGCGGGTCTCGGTGCGCACCATGCCGTAGGAGGTGTCGCGGATCGCCAGGACGTGCGCCTGGTCCACGGGTTCGGTGAAGCTGGGCCAGCCGGTGCCGCTCTCGAACTTCGTTCCGGCCCTGAACAGCGGCAGACCGCACATCCGACAGCAGAACACCCCTGCCCGCTTCTCGCCCAGCAGCGTGCCGCAGAACGGGGCCTCGGTGCCGTGCGCCAGGAGAACGCGCTTCTCCTCGGCGTCGAGATCGGCCTCAAGGGCGACGCGCTGGCCCTCGCTGGGGGGCGTCAGATCGTAGCCGGCGGCGGAGCGGAGGGTCTCTTCGGTCATGCCGGGCATTTGGGGGCGGCCCGACCCGGCCGCCACCCCCCCTGGGCCTCAGCCGGCGAAGAGGCTGTTCACCCACGCCCGAACGGCGGCCTCATCGGTGGGATTGCCCGTGTAGGCGGCCTGCGGCGCGTGCGGCACGTTGTGGCCGCGCTCGCGGGTCGTCCAGGCCTTATGACCGAAGCTGAGGTCGCCGTAGTTCGACGGCAGGCGAATGTTGGTCGCCTCGATGAAGATCGAGTCGGCGTTGGTCGGCGCGCCCGCCAGCGTCACGTTCGGCAGGTTCTTCAGGAGGTCGACGACGTCCAGGCAGCCGCCGGTGCAGCCGCCGTCGATCAGGACGACGACCCTGCCCTGAACCGGATTGGCGGCGCCGGTGTCCGGAGCGGCGGCGCGGCCGTCCAGCGTGAAACTGGGCTGGCCGGCGGCGATCGCCGCGCCGAAGGCCGCGACGATGGCGCGGGTCTGCTCGATCACCGGCATGGACTCCGCGACGAAC
>JBKBUS010000127.1:0-5407 GCA_046290035.1 Brevundimonas sp. | reverse complement strand
ACCTGCGGACCTGGAAACGCGGCGGCGGCGAGCCGTACGGCTGGGCCGTCGCCTTCAACGACGCCGTGAAGGACGCCCTGAGGCGCGGCGACGACCAGGCCCTGATCGACTGGGTCGGACTGGCCGAGGACGCCCAGCTGAGCGTGCCTACGGACGAGCACTTCCTGCCGCTGCTGTACGTCGCCGCCCAGCGCCGGCCGGGCGACGACGTCAGCTTCTTCAACGACGTCATCGAGGGCGGTTCGATCTCGATGACAGGAGTGAGGATCGGTTAGCGGCGCTTCATCGCCGCGTCGGCGGACCAAGGGCCAGGGCCGGCGGCGGCGATGTACAGGAACACGAAGCAGTAGAGCGCGATCAGCTCCCCGCCGTTCAGGATCGGGTAGAATCCCTGTCCGCCGTGCGCCACCCAGTAGCCGACCGCGCAGAAGCCGGCCGCCAGGAAGGCGGCGGGCCGGGTGAACAGTCCCAGCACCAGAAGAGCCCCCAGGATCAGCTCCAGCGGGCCCGACAGGCCGGCCAGGCTCAGGCCCGGCGGCGGCACGCCCTCCACGACGGGGAAGCCCAGCACCTTGGCCGTGCCGTGCTGCAGGAACAGCAGGCCGGACATGATCCGCAGCACGCTGAGCAGCGGTCCCTGATAACGCGATAGTCCGTCGAACATTCAGCCCTCCCTCGGTTTCGACCCGGGGAGGCTGGATCAAGCGTCGCCGTTGGGCAACCGCGAAAGGATCAGGCGGCCCGGTCCATCTCGACCAGCTGCTGGATCGAGACGTAGTCGGTCTTCCCCGTGCCCAGCACGGGCAGCTCGGCCACGCGGACGATCTTCTTCGGAATGGCCAGTTCGGGGGCGCCGTGATCACGGGCCCATTCCGTCAGGCGCGAGACCTCGGCGTCCGAGCGGTCGGTGACCAGCACCAGCTTCTCGCCCTTGCGGGTGTCGGCGACGGCGACGACGGCGTGGCGCCCCTCGGGCCAGACGGCCGACGCCAAGCCCTCGACGGCGGCCAGGCTGACCATCTCGCCGCCGATCTTGGCGAAGCGCTTGGCGCGGCCGAGGATGCAGATGTAGCCCTCGTCGTCGATGTCGACGATGTCGCCGGTGTCGTGCCAGCCGCCGGGCAGGGGCTCGACCCGCTCGGGATCGCCTTCCGCGAGGTATCCGGACATGACGTTCGGCCCGCGCAGATAGAGCCGCGCGCCCTCGTCGATGCCCTCGATCGGCTCCAGCCGCCACTCCATGCCCGGCAGCACCTGCCCGACGGTGCCCGGGCGGTTGCGGTCGGGGTGGTTCACCGCGACGACGGGGGCGGCCTCGGTGGCGCCGTAACCCTCGAGCAGCTTCAGGCCGTGGAAGCGGGTGTTGAACAGGTGGTGGGTCTCGTCGCGGACCTTCTCCGCGCCGGCCACGACGAACTGCAGCGTGCCGAAGTCGTCCGCGCCCGCGACCCGGGCGTACTGGTTCAGGAAGGTGTCGGTGGCCAGAAGGATCGACGCCTTCACGTCGGGCAGCAGCTCCACGATCTGCTTGGCGTGCAGCGGCGAGGGGTATTCGAACGCCTTCATGCCGGTGAGGATCGGCAGCAGCACCCCGCCGGTCAGGCCGAAGCAGTGGAAGGTCGGCAGCGGGTTGAACATCACCCACTCCGGCTTAAGGGCGATGTGCTGGGCGACCTGCCGGGTGTTCGACACCAGGTTCCACTGACTGAGCACCACGCCCTTGGGCGAGCCGAAGCTGCCGGAGGTGAACAGGATGACGCCCGGCGCGGCCGGGTCGGTGCGGGCGCGGAAGCGCTTGGGCATCAGGCCGGCCATCAGGCCGTAGACCTTGTCCTGGAGCCCGATCGAGGCGCGCACGTCGTCCAGCCAGACGATCTCGGCCACCGTGCCGATGGCCGCGACCAGGTCATCGAGCTTGGCCTGATCGACGAAGCGGCGCGCGGTCAGCACACGCTTGACGCCGGCCGCCTGGATCGCCGCCTTCACGTTCCGCTCGCCGGCGGTGAAGTTCAGCATCGTCGGGATGCGCCCGTGGGCGTGCAGGCCGAAGAAGGTCACCACGACGCCCATGGAGGACGGCAGCAAGACGCCCACCCGTTCGCCTGGCTCCGTCAGGGCCGCGATCTTGCGGCCCAGCACGAAGGCGGCGCGGATCAGGCCGGTGTAGGTGAGGGGTTTGCGGTCCTGGTCTTCCAGGATCTCCTTGTCGCCGAACCGGTCGCGCGCCTCGATCAGGGCGTCGAAGACGGTGTCAGGCGAGCTGGCTGTCAGCGGTACGCGCAATCGTTCCTCCGCCGGCCGGGTTGATCGCGGCCTGGTGTGTGTCGTCGCGGAAACTAGACAGCGCCCGAGGCGAAGAAAAGATGCGTTACGTCGCGTGAGGTTCGGTCGCGGGCGCTTCGCTTGCCATTTGCCCGCGAAACGCCGACATACCGGGCGAAATGGCGACCCTGATCGACACCCTGACGGCCCGTTCCGCCGACCTGCGTCACCCGGAGAAGCGCAACCGGCCGGAGACGGCGGTGCTGAAGAAGCCCGAGTGGCTGAGGGTCAAGGCGCCCGGCTCGGGCCAGTACAACGCCACCAAGGCCATCGTGCGCGACAAGGGCCTGCATACCGTCTGCGAAGAGGCGGCCTGCCCGAACATCGGCGAGTGCTGGAGCCAGAAGCACGCCACGCTGATGATCATGGGCGACACCTGCACGCGGGCGTGCGCCTTCTGCAACGTGAAGACCGGCCTGCCGGAGCCGCTGGACCCCGAGGAGCCGGCCAAGGTCGGGCTGGCGGTCCGGCAGATGGGTCTAAACCACGTGGTGATCACCTCGGTCGACCGCGATGACGTGGCCGACGGGGGCGCCGCCCACTTCGCCGAGGTGGTGCGCCAGATCCGGCTGCAGGCGCCGCAGACGACCATCGAGATCCTGACGCCCGACTTCCTGAGGAAGGACGGCGCGGCCGAGGTGATGATCGACGCGAAGCCGGACGTCTTCAACCACAACCTGGAGACCGTGCCGCGGCTGTATCTGAAGATCCGCCCCGGCGCCCGCTACTTCCACTCGCTGCGGCTGCTGCAGATGGTCAAGGAGCGCGACCCCAACCAGTTCACCAAGTCCGGCATCATGGTCGGCCTGGGCGAGACCAAGGAGGAGGTCATGCAGGTCATGGACGACATGCGCTCGGCCGGCGTCGACTTCATCACCATCGGCCAGTACCTGCAGCCGACGCGCAAGCACGCCGCCATCGAACGCTTCGTCACGCCCGAGGAGTTCAAGGCCTATGAGGCGATCGCCCGGGCCAAGGGCTTCCTGATGGTTTCGTCTTCGCCGCTGACCCGCAGCTCGCACCACGCCGGCGACGACTTCGCCCGGCTGAAGGCCGCGCGCGAGGGGCTGACGAAGACCGGCGCGCGCTGATCGAATATCTTGGCCGTCCACCGCGTCACCCGCATCCTGCCCTACGCCCCCGCCCAGCTGGCCGAGCTGGTCGCGGACGTGGACGCCTATCCGCGGTTCGTGCCGTGGGTCACCTCCATGCGCACCTGGAACCGGCGCGAGGAGGGCGAGGTCCGCATGCTCGATGCGGAGGCCTCGGTCGGCTTCTCGTTCCTGAAGGAGCGGTTCTCGACCTGGGTGCGCCACGACCCCCGCTTGCCGTCCATCGAGGTGGGGCTGCTGCGCGGCCCGTTCCGGCATCTGAAGAACCGCTGGGAGTTCCATCCGCACTCCCAGGGCACGCGGCTGGAGTTCATGATCGACTTCGCCTTCAAGAGCCGGCTGCTGGATGCGATGCTGCACGCCAACTTCGACCGGGCGGTCGGGTCGCTGATCCGCTGCTTCGAAGACGAGGCGCGCCGCCGTTTCGGAGCCTGAGCTCGCCTGGCGCGTTGAGCTGCGACCCATCGTCCGACGCCTTTACCAGCCCCGACCGATCAGGCGATGCGGGACGGCCGAAATCGAGGAGCCGCCGCATGCGCCGCACCCTGTCGCTGATCCTGGCCGCCGGCGCGCTCAGCGCCTGCCAGACCGCGCCGGTCCAGAACGCCGGGTTTCTGAGCAGCTATGACGGGCTCGAGACGCGGGGCGACACCCTGCGCGCCTCCATCCGGGAGCGACGCGACGACGCCCTGGCGCAGCAGGTGGAGCGGGTTTTCATCGAACCGACCGCGCTGGTGGACGGCGCGGCGCCGGGAATCTCGGAACAGGACGTCGCTCTGGTGCTCGGCGAGGTCGATCGCCAGGTCTGTTTCGAACTCAGCGAACGCTTCACCGTCGTTCCGAACGCCCAGCCGGACGCGGCGCGGGTTCGGGCGGCGGTGACGCGGATCACGCCGACCAACGCGGCTGGGTCGGGGGTCTCCGCAGCCGCGAGCTGGTTCATCCCCGGACCGATCGGCGTACGCGTGCCCGGCTCCACCGGCGGTCTGGCGGCGGAGGCGGAGCTGCTGGACGTCGAGGGACGCCAGGTTGCGGCGCTGGCGTGGGCCAGGAACGCCACCGCGGTCGGAACGGACGACCCGTCCCTGTCGCGCGTCGGCGACGCGCTGCAGTTCGTCGAGCCCTTCGGCGATCAGGTCGGCGACACCTTCGCCCCCGCCGATCGGGAGGTCCGGCCGATCGCCGAGCCCGATCCCTGCGCGCGCTTCGGCTCCCGCAGCCAGGTCGGCGGGTTCATCGCCGGCGCGGTGACCGGCCTGTACGTGCCCCAGGCCGACGGCGTGCGGGCGCGGCCGGCGGAGACCACGCCCGAACCCTCCGAAGATCGCTAGACGGGCTTTACCAGCACGATCTTCTTCTTGCCGGCGGCCAGTTTCAGCACGCCGTCGGCGTTGACGTCGGCGGCCTCGATCAGGCGGGCGCCGTCGGGGATGGCTTCGTCGTTGAGGCGCAGGCCGCCGCCCTGGGCGAGGCGTCGGGCCTCGCCGTTGGAGGCGGTCAGGCCGGCCCGGGTGGCGACGGCGGCGAGCATGGCGCCGACGACCTCGTCCGTGGGCAGTTCGACGGTGGGCAGGTCGACGGAGAGTTTGCCCTGTTCGAAGGCGGCCTCGGCGGCGCCGCGGGCGTGGGCGGCGGCGTCGGCGCCGTGCAGCATCGTCGTGGCCGCATCGGCGAGGGCCTTCTTGGCGTCGTTGATGGCGGCGTCCTGAAGCGCCTCCAGCCGGGCGATCTCGTCCAGCGGCAGGTCGGTGAACAGGCGCAGGAATTTGCCCACGTCGGCGTCGTCGACGTTGCGCCAGAACTGCCAGTAGTCGTACGGGCTCAGCTGTTCGGCGTTGAGCCAGACGGCGCCCTGGGCGGTCTTGCCCATCTTGCCGCCCGAAGCCGTGGTCGGCAGGGGGGTGGTCAGGCCGAAGGCGGCCTTGTGGTCGACGCGGCGCACCAGGTCGACGCCCGAGACGATGTTGCCCCAC
>JBKBUS010000126.1:0-5407 GCA_046290035.1 Brevundimonas sp. | reverse complement strand
GTCAGCCGCTCCGAGGTCGAGATGGAGTCGTTGCAGGCGGTGGCCGAGCTCCTGGCGGCGTCGCAGCGGAACAACTGGCGCGACGAGATCACGGGGGCCCTGGCCTATAGCGACGGACGCTTCTTCCAGGTGGTGGAGGGCCGTCGAGAGGCCATCGATCGGCTGATGCGCCGCGTTCTCGCCGATCCGCGCCACTCGGACATCTCAGTCGTGCTGCGTCGCCCCCTGGAGAGTCGCGTTTTCCCGGACTGGGCGATGGCCGTGCCACGTGTCAGCCCCGAGGCCGCCCCCATCATGGCCGAGATCCTGGAACTCGCCGAGGCGAACCCGATCGGGGCGATCTCGACGCTCAAGCGCCTGACCGAGATCGACGCGATTCATTCCTGAGTCCGCCACCGCTCGCGACGCGGCGGCTTGCGGCTTGAGCGGTTATTCGCCCTCGTCGAAGCGGCGTTCGACCAGCGCCCGCAGGGCCTCTACCGCATCCTCCGCGTCGGGACCCTCCGCGGCGATCTCGATGTCGCAGCCGATGCCGGCGCCCAGCATCAGCAGCCCCATGATCGAGCGCGCGTCGACCGTCGTGCCGTCCCGCGTGACCCTGACCTCGCTCTCGTAGGCGGAGGCGAGTTTCACGAACTTGGCCGAGGCGCGGGCGTGCAGTCCGCGCGCGTTGCAGATGTTCACGATCGTCTTGGCCGACACGCTCATTTCTCTCCGGCGAGCACCCAGCTCGCCACCGAGATGTACTTGCGCCCCGCGTCCTGGGCATGGGCCACGCAAGCCTCCAGCGGCTCCCGGCCGCGCACGCTGGCCAGCTTGATCAGCATGGGCAGGTTCAGGCCGGCGATCACCTCGGCCCCGGTCTGCTCCATCACCGAGATGGCGAGGTTCGAAGGCGTGCCGCCGAACATGTCGGTCAGCAGGATGACTCCCTCGCCGTCGTCCACGGCCTGGGCCGCGTCGATGATGTCGCGGCGCCGGCGGTCCATGTCGTCGTCCGGCCCGATGCAGATGGCCGCGACGCCGCGTTGGGGGCCGACCACATGCTCCATGGCGGACAGGAATTCAGACGCCAGGCCCCCGTGGGTGACGATCACCAGCCCGATCATGCCGCGCCGATCGCCTGGTTGCGCCGACCCTCGACTTGCATTCCGAACATGCCGCCTTCGTTGGCTTCGCGCGCCCAGGGACGCGCACAGGCGGCGTGTCTTAGGCCAAGACGCGCCCCTGCGAAAGCCGTCTCGCCGCCAGCGCGACCACCTGGGCCGCCGGCGGTTCGCGCAGGTCGATCTCCAACAGGGGCGCCTGAAGCCCGCAGAACGCGCGGGTCGCGGCCTCCGGCAGGCGGTCTGGAGCCTCCTGGTGGCGCACCGCGAGCAGCAGCCGCACGGTCTCTCGATGCGGGACCGGCAGGATGCCGAGCCCGCGAACCTCCATCCGGCCGGCGATCGTTTCGGGCGCCGCCGCATACAGGCGCCCGCCGGACGACCAGACCCGCGCATAGTCGTCGGCCACCAGCCGCCAGCCGGCGGCCATGAGGGCGAGGCTGAGGCGACTCTTGCCCGCTCCGGAGGGTCCCTCGATGAGCACGCCCCCCCAGCCCCGCGCGAAATGGGCGGCCACGACGCAGCCGTGGATCAGCTCAAGTCCGCTCATCGCGGCCGGCGCGGCGCGGGCGACGGCGTCGTCGGCAGCCGCACGGTGAAGATCGCGCCCGTTTCGGGCGCTGGCCGGTTCTCGGCGTGGATGCGGCCGCCGTGAGCCTCGACGATCTGCCGGGCGATGGAGAGCCCCAGACCTGAATTGGCGCCGAACGCCGCGCCCTTGGGCCGGGACGTGTAGAAGCGCTGGAAGATGGTCTCCAGATTCTCTGGCGGCACGCCCGGGCCCTGGTCGATGACCCGGACGCGAAGCGGGCGTTCCGGATCGACCTCGTCCTGGTCGAGCCGAACCTCGACCATACCGCCGGGCGGGCTGAATGAGCGGGCGTTGTCGATCAGGTTGCGAAACACCTGTCCCAATGGCCCGTCCCGGCCCATCACACGGGCGCTGTCCACCAGCGCGGCGGAGAACCGGACCGGCGGCTCGCCCGCCTTGGCCGAGGTCTCATAGACGGTCGTGATGTCGGCCAGCAGCCGGCCGAGATCGACCGGGCGCGGCCGATCTCGGGACAGCTCCGCGTCCAGGCGGGAGGCGTTGGAGATGTCGGTGATCAGCCGGTCCAGTCGGCGCACGTCGGCCTGGAGCAGCGCCGTCAGCTTCTCGCGCTGAGCCTCGGCCTTGACCAGCGGCAGGGTCTCCAGGGCCGAGCGGATCGAGGTCAGCGGATTCTTGATCTCGTGCGCCACATCGGCGGCGAAGCGTTCGATGGCGTCCATGCGGTCCGACAGGGTGCGGGTCATGGTCTCCAGGGCCCGCGCCAGGTCGCCGACCTCGTCCTTCCTCGCCTCGAGGTCCGGCAAGGAGATGGCCCGCGCCCGCTGCAGCCGCACCGCGTCCGCCGCCGCCGACAGCCGCATGACCGGCCGGGCCACGAACAGGTGCAGCAGGGCCGAGGACAGCAGCGACACCAGGATGGCGACGATGGCGAAGGGCATCAGCGCGCGACGCTGAGCCGCCACCGTCTCGTCGACGTCGCCGGCTTCGAGCGTCAAGACGCCCAGGACCTGCTCCACGTGTCGGATCGGCAGGGAGACCGACACGACGCGATCGCCGGTTTCGGAACGCCGGAGTCCGGCCTGCGCCTGCCCGTCGAGCGCCGCTTCCACCTCGGCCGTCAGTTGGCGTTGAGCGGCGTCCAGCTCTCGGGCGCTGGTCTCCAGGTCGGGCGGCGCCACGGCCTCGCCCGCGGGACGCGCGGGCGGAAGCGGCTCCCCCGGAATGATCTCGGACACCGCATAGCTGTCGGTGACGAGCAGGCCCTGTTCATCGAACAGGCGCGCCCTCTGGCCGACGGGGATGAAGTTGTCCCGCAGCAGCAGGCCCGCGTCCACGGGGTTGAGCGCCGGATACGGCTCGCCCCGCGTGGCGCCGGTCTCCCCCAGCAGGTTGGCCAGCAGCTCCGCCTGGGCGGTGAGCGAATCCAGGCGCGCGTCGATCAGGTTCCGCCGCCATTCGTTGAGAGCCAGCGCCCCGACCAGCAGGATCAAGAGGCTGAGCAGATTCAGCGCGAGGATCAGCCCGCCGAGGCGGGACCCGACCAGGGTGAAGCGGCGACGCGGACGATCGCCGCCGTCGCCATCGGGTCGAAGCGCGCCCTCGGAATCAGCTCTCGCGGTATCGGTAGCCGACGCCATACAGGGTCTCGATCGCGTCGAACTCGGGGTCGACCATGCGGAACTTCTTTCGCATCCGCTTGACGTGGCTGTCGATGGTGCGGTCGTCGACGTAGACCTGATCGTCGTAGGCGGCGTCCATCAGGTTGTCGCGGCTCTTCACGAAGCCGGGCCGCTGGGCCAGCGCCTGCAGCAGCAGAAACTCCGTGACGGTCAGCTTCACCGGCTTGCCGTCCCAGGTGGACTCGTGCCGGGCTGGGTCCATCACCAGCTTGCCGCGTCGGATGGCCTTGCCGTCGCCGGCGGGTTCAACCTCCTCGCCGGACTGGCCCGAACGGCGCAGGATCGCCTTCACCCGCTCGATCAGCAGACGTTGGCTGAACGGTTTGTGGATGTAGTCGTCGGCCCCGAGGTTGAAGCCGAGGATCTCGTCGATCTCCTCGTCCTTGGACGTCAGCATGACCACCGGCACCGCGGAGGTCTGGCGCAGCCGCCGCAGCACCTCCATGCCGTCCATGCGCGGCATCTTCACGTCCAGGATCGCCAGATCCGGCGGACTGGCCTCCAGCGCCTCCAGGCCGGAGGCGCCGTCGTGGTAGGCGGTGACCGTATGGCCGTGGCTTTCCAGCGCCAGGGACACGGAGGCCACGATGTTCTCGTCGTCGTCGACCAGGGTGATGTTGGCCAAGGCGAAGTCTCCTAGTTGCGGCGCGAACCGCGCCACCCGTCCGCATCCGAACGCGCGGCAAGCGTAACCGTTCGCCGCCGATCCTGTTGAGATTAGGGCGGCCGAAGCCGTTCCGCCACGCCGTCCGGCGCAAACCGGCCCTTAAGGGCTCGTCGTTAGGGTCACGCGCTCAGTATCAGGGAAAGCGCGTTCATGGCCGGTCCGATCCACTACGAGATCTATTTCCGCAAGGCGGCGCCGGCGCCGTGGACCCTGCTGCAGGCCTGCGAGGACCGCAAACAGGCGATCGAGACGGCCGAGGACATGCTGGCCGACAAGCGGGCGGTGGCGGTTCGCGTGACCAAGGAGACGCTCGACCCGGACACCATGGCGTTCGACAGCGTCACCATCCTGACGCGCGGGGCGCCGGAGCCGCCCAAGCCCAAGGCGTCCCGCGACGCGGACCTGGCGCCCCCCTGCGCCGGTCCGGCGGATCTCTACACGCCGCACGCCCGCGAGCTGATCGCTCGAGTGCTGGAGGACTGGCTGGCCCGCCAGGGCGTGACGGCCTTCGAACTTCTTCACCGGCCGGACTTGGCGGAGGTCTTGGAAGCTTCGGGCGTCGAGCTGCAGCACGCCATTCAAAAGGTCGCCGTTCCCGAAAGTCAGGCCACCGGGCAGGCGGTGCATGAACTGGTCCGTTTCTACCAGAAGTTGGCTGACCAGGCCATCGAGCGCGTCATCATGGCGGGCCGCAAGAAGCAGTTCCCGGACCTGGCCAATCGCGCCCTGGCCGACGTCGCCAGGAAGCTGACGGGCGGCTCCGACCGCGCCTTCCTCATGGGCGGGGTGATCTGCGAGGCCCTCAAGGGACTGCGCAAGCCTTCCGAGCGTCTGGATCGGCTCATGGATCTGGCCGACCGGGCTCCCGAGGCGGGGCCTGCGCGGGCTCTGGTGATGGTGCCGATCGAGCAGATCCTTTCGGAGATGCTGGGGTCCCGCGCGGTGCTTGCGTCGATCCTCGGCGCGGATCTCGACCTGGGCGCCAGTCTCGCCGCCGCCGTGCGTCTGGTCGCCCCTCGCGAGATCGAGATGCTGGTCCGCGCCGATCCCCGGATGGCCGCGATGATGCCGCCGACCGACGGCCCCACAGTTCGACTGGCGGCCCGCCTGGCGGCGGGCGAGTATCCGCTCCTCGCCGCCGCGCTGGTGCGGATGGTGGTGCGGGAACTGACCGGACCGCGTCGCCTGCGGCCCTCCAACGCGCGTGGCGAGATCGACATCCTGCGGGCGCTCGCCATGGGCCTGACCGCCACCGCCGGACGGCTGCTGTCGCTGGACGAGATCCAGCACGCCTTCACCGAGCGGTCCAAGGCCCTGGTCACCGCCGACTTCGTCGGCGCCTATGTGTCCATCTGCGATACGGCCATCTGCGAGGCCGAGCACCTGACCCGGCTGTGCGAGA
>JBKBUS010000125.1:0-5418 GCA_046290035.1 Brevundimonas sp. | reverse complement strand
AAGGTCGAAGACATCCTGGATGTCTGGTTCGACTCCGGCTGCACCCACGCCTTCACGCTGGAGGGCCGGGCGGACAGCCGCTGGCCGGCGGACCTGTATCTGGAGGGGTCGGACCAGCACCGGGGCTGGTTCCAGTCGAACCTCCTGGAAGGCTGCGGGACGCGCGGCCGCGCCCCGTATCAGGCGGTGCTGACCCACGGCTTCACGCTGGACGAGAACGGCGAGAAGATGTCGAAGTCCAAGGGCAACACGACCGACCCGGCGACCGTCATCAAGGAGTCCGGGGCCGACATCCTGCGCCTGTGGGTGGCGCTGGTGGACTACGCCGAGGACCAGCGGATCGGGAAGCAGATCCTCCAGACCACGGTGGACGCCTATCGCAAGCTCCGGAACACGGTGCGCTATCTGCTGGGCGCGCTGAACGGCTTCGAGGCGGCCGAGCGGCTGCCGCTCGACCAGATGCCGCCGCTGGAGCGGTTCGTCCTGCACCGGCTGTGGGAACTGGACGGCCAGGTGCGGCATGCCTACGAGACCTACCGCTTCCAGGACGTCGTGCGTCCGGTGCTGGAGTTCTGCTCCAACGACCTGTCCGCCCTCTACTTCGATGTGCGCAAGGACAGCCTGTACTGCGATCGGCCGGATTCGATCCGGCGCCGCGCCTGCCGCACGGTGATGGACGAGGTGTTCATGCGCCTGACCGCGTGGCTGGCCCCCCTGACCCCCTTCACGATGGAGGAGGCCTGGGCCACCCGCTTCCCCGACGCCGGGACCAACTGCGCGCGCGTCATCCCGGACACCCCGGCGGCGTGGGAGAACGCGGCCGAGGCGGCGCGCTGGGGCCGCATCGAGGCGGTGCTGGAGGTCGTCAACGAGGCCCTGGAGGCCGCGCGTCGCGACAAGCGGATCGGCGGGGCGCTGGACGCCTGGCCCGCCGTCACCCTGCCCGCCGAGGCGATGGCCGCGTTCGAAGGCCTGGATCCGGCCGAGGTGTTCCGCACCTCGGGGGCGGAGCTGTCGGCCGGAGAGGCGATCTCGGTGGACGTGCGCACCGCCGATCACCCCAAGTGCGCCCGCTCATGGCGGCGCGTGCCTGACGTGGGGTCAGACCCGGACTATCCCGATCTGTCGGCCCGCGACGCAGACGCGGTTCGCCTCATCGACGGGCGCGCTTGACCTCTCCGGCGCCAGGCGAAGCCCCTTTGCCCGACGCCGGTCGGAACTGGGTCGACGACCATGCGCCGGATCGGCTGAAGCCGTGGCTGAAGCTGGGACGGTTCGATCGGCCGATTGGCATCTGGCTGCTGCTCTTGCCCGGTTGGCAAGGGATCGCGCTTGCGCTCGCGGCGGATCGACGCCCGCCCGACCTGTACGACCTCTGGCTGATCGTCGGCTTCGCACTGGGCGCCTGCCTGATGCGGGCGGCGGGCTGCGCCTACAACGACATCGTCGACCGCGATGTGGACGCGCGCGTGGCCCGCACGGCCGGTCGCCCGATTCCGTCGGGCCGGATCTCGGTCAAGCAGGCCTGGGGCTTCCTGATCGGGTGCAGCCTGGTCAGCTTCCTAATCCTGCTGACCCTGCCGCCGGTCGCGATCGGCCTAGGGATCGGGTCGCTGGGGCTTGTGGCGGCCTATCCGTTCATGAAGCGGATCACCTGGTGGCCGCAGGCCTGGCTCGGGCTGACCTTCAACTGGGGCGCGCTCATGGGCTTCGCGGCGGCGGGCGGCGACATCTGGACCGCGGCGCTGCTGCTCTATGCTTCGGGCGTCTTTTGGACGCTCGGCTACGACACGATCTACGCCCTGCAGGACATCGAGGACGACGCCCTCGTCGGCGTGAAGTCCTCCGCGCGACGGCTGGGTCGAAGCGTGCGCTCGGGCGTCGGCGTCTTCTATGTCCTGGCGGTGGCGCTGATGGGCGGCGCGGTGGCGACGGGAGGTCTCGGCGCCGCCGCGTGGGGAGGACTGGCCGGAATGGCGCTGCACCTGGCCTGGCAGGTCGCACGCCTGAGACCGAACGACGGCGCGGGAGCGCTGAGGCTCTTCAAGTCGAACCGACAGACGGGCATTCTGTCGCTGATCGCACTTATCCTGGGCGCGGCCCGCCCCGCCTGACCGGAGTTCGCCGATGATCCCGACCGCCCGCCTGCTCCTCGCCTGCGCCTGCGTCGCCGCGCTCGCCGGCTGTCAGCGGCGCGAAGAGCCGGCCGAGCCGACGCCCGGCCCCTCCCCCGCACAGCCCACGGTCACGCCGGCCGAGGCGGCGGCGCCGCTGAACTTCAACTCAAAGACCCAGTACGCCGAGGTGAAGCTGGCGCTGCCGGAGTCGATCAAGGCCCAGCCCGATCTGCACGCCCGCCTCTACGCCGCCGACGTGCGCGATCTGCGCCAGTTCGCCGAGGGCGCCCAGGCCGACCTGTCGGAGTTCGGCGGCTCGGGCATGCCGGGCTACTATCGCAACATCGACTGGACCTCCGGCGCCGAGACCGGGAAGCTGCTGTCGCTGGGCCGGGAGGTGGCGGAATACACCGGCGGCGCCCATGGCAACGTCGCCTTCTCCGCGGTGCTCTGGGACAAGGCGCTGAAACGCTTGGTTCAGCCGGCGCAGCTGTTCCGACAGGGCGCGGACCTCGCGGTGCTGGACCGGGCGCTGTGCGACGCCATCAACATGGCCAAGAAGGCCAAGGATCCGACCATTCCGCCCGTTCGGCTCGGCGCCACCGACACCTTCGGCTGCCCCCGGGCGATCGAGACGCCCTTCGTCCTTGCGGCCTCGACGACGCCGGGTAAGGCCGGCGGCCTGACCTTCCTGATCGCGCCCTATACCGTCGGCCCGTGGGCGGAGGGGACCTATCAGGTGCAGGTGCCGCAGAGCGCCTTCCGCGCCCTCGTCGCCCCGGCCTATGTCGACGAATTCGCCGGCCAGCCGGTCAAGGCGCCGGCCGCCGCCGACTGATCACTCGGCGAGCTGAAGCGCGGCCTCTCGGGACGCCGGGTCGCCCGCTTCCGGGGTTTCGCACCGCGAGCCGCCGCCGACGGACGGGAGCGGCAGCTCCACGATGAAGCGCGAGCCGTGGCCGGGCGTGCTCTCGGCGCGGACATTTCCGCCCATCGCAGACACCAGCATGCGGCAGAGCGGCAGTCCCGCCCCAAGGCCGTCCACCGGCTTCGTCAGACTGTCGTCGCCCTGCACGAACAGGCCGAAGGCCTCCCCCAGCTTCGCCGGGTCCAGGCCGGGGCCGGTGTCCTCCACCGTGAAGCGGACGACGCCGCCGTCCTCCACGGCCGTCAGCTCGACGCGCCCGCCCGGCGTATAGGTCACCGCGTTCTCCATCAGCTGGTTCAAGGCCTGGGCGATATGCGCGGGGTCGCCCATGCGGCGACCGAGCGACGGCCCGCGGCGGCGCAGCTCGAGCCCCTTGGCCTCCGCCCCCATGCGGAACCGCTCCACGACCGTCTCGACCAGAGCGTCGAGGTCGAATGGCTCGGACCTCGTCGCCACCTGGCCGCGCTCCAGGCGCGACAGCTGCAGAAGCTCCTCGATCAGTTCGGTCAGCCGGGCGCCGGAAGCGCGGATCAGGTCGAGGTACTGCCGCTGGTCCGGCGACAGGCCCTGCGCGGCCATCACCTCGGCGATGCCGACGACCCCGTTCAGGGGCGTGCGCAGCTCGTGACTGACGTTGGCCAGGAACCTGGACTTGGCCTCGTTCGCCGCCTGGGCGGCGTCTCGCGCCCTGATCAGGTCGTCCTCCGCGGCCGCCATGGCGTTCGTCGTCCGACGCAGCCACAGCATGAGCCAGGCCCAGCCCAGGGCGAGCAGCGCGATCATGCAGGCCATGACGCGGGCGCCCTCGACGAGGAGACCCAGCCCGACGCGCTCCGGCGTCCAGGCCAGCGTGCCGAGGGGCTCTCCGGCGGGGTCATGGAGGACCAGCGCCGCACCAGGGCGCGCTGCGGCGTCCGGGAGGAACGCGACATCCTCAAGGCTGAGATCATGGACGATCGACGCGATCAGGACGTCGATGGGATATCCCGACACCACGATCGGGTCGGCGTCGGGCCGCCGGACCGTCGAATCCTCGGGCGTGATCGTCGCCGCGCCGGCCAGCCAAACCTCATCGCCGACCCGGATCAGTCCCGTGGCGGACGAGGCGCCGTCGAAGCCCAGCGCACCCCTTTTCGCCGGCTGCCCGCTTTCCGCCCGGACGCGCGCCACCAGGGCGGCCGCGCCTCGCCGGAGGTCCGCCAGATCACCGGCGGCGACGGGCTCGCTATCGCGGGACGCGAGGACCACCGCGCCGTCGCCATCCAGGATCAGCGTGGCGGCGTGGCCCATGTAGTCGGCGAAGTAGTCGCCGAAGTTGAGCTGGAGCCAGTCCAGATCCGGGGAGCCGGTCATGGCCACGACCGAGTCGTTCCAGATCGCAGCCGAGTTGATGTCTTCGGCGATCCGCTGCAGCGCCAGGTCGGTGCGACGCTCGATCAGACCCTTCTCGCGGGCCAGTTCAACCCGATCCACCGACAGGGCCGCCCAGGCGATCAGCATGACCGCCCCGGCCAGACATGCGACACCCACGAAGGCGGCGGCCATGAGCACGCGGCTGAGCTTCTTCTTGTGCGAGGCGACGATGCCCATGAGGCCGAGCCTTACCGCCCGGAGCATAAATCGAGCTTAGCGGACATGGTGAAGCCGCCGTTCAGCTTACCGCCCCTTAACCCTCACGCGGGCCAATCGGGCGGGAAGCGGAGGGTCGTGATGAAACGCATCGTCTTCAGCATCGCGGCGACGGCGGCGGCGGCGGCGGGCTCGCCCGTCGAGGCCCAGGAGAGCGGCGGCTGGGCCTTGAACGGTCGCGTAGGCGTGGTCTCGGACTACTACGACCGGGGCTATCTGATGTCCCAGGGGCCGACGGCGCAGGGTGAAGTCACCGCGTTTCACGCATCGGGCGCCTATGCGGGAGTCTGGCTGTCCGGCCTCGATCCTTACGGCATGGGCCCTGACGGCGACGGCGCGCGGGTCGAGGTCACGGCCTATGCGGGCTGGGCCGGGGAGGCGGTCGGCTTCGAGTTCGACGTCGGCGTCTGGAGCAATCACTACCCCGACGGCACGGACGTCGACTACGTGGAGTTCCCGATCGAAGTCGCCCGCGCGGTCGGCGCGGCCCGCCTCAGCGCCGGTGTGGTCTACGCGCCCGACCAGACCGGCGCAGGCGGCGACGACAACACCTGGACCTGGCTGGCCGCGGAGTACGCCCCGATCGCCTGGCCGGTGTCGCTCCACGCCCGGATCGGCCACGAGCGCGGCGGATTCGCCCCGGACGGCAAGATCGACTGGAGCCTCGGGGCCGAGGCGCCGGCCGGACCCCTGACCCTGGGCCTGGACTGGATCGACAGCGACGTCGAGGATGGCGCCCTCGTG
>JBKBUS010000124.1:0-5421 GCA_046290035.1 Brevundimonas sp. | reverse complement strand
GGCACCTTGTGCGGCTGGCGTAAGGTCGTCAAATGACAAGCGATACAGGCCAAGGGAGCTCCGGTGCCGTTCGAGCCCTTCATCGTCCAGGATCCGCCGGCTGTCGTCGTCGAGGCGCCGGCGCCGCCCGCCTGGGACCTGACGGTCGGTATGATCAACGCCACGGTGATGCTCGATCAGCCGCTGGGCGACGGCACGCGCACGGTCGGGACGGGTTTCCTGATCGCCGACCAGAGCCCCGACGGACGCCCGCGCGTGCTGCTGGTGACCGCGCGCCATGTGCTGGAGCGGATGCCGGGAACGGAGATGCGCGTGGGATGGCGGCAGCCCACGGCGACCGGCGGCTGGCGGTTTGATCCCTCGATGGTCGCCATCCGCGCTGAAGACGGCCCGCTGTGGACCGAACACCCGACCCAGGACGTGGCGGTCATGGAGATCGCCGCCCCGCCGACGTTCGCGGCCGCGGCCATGCCCGTCGGCTGGCTGGCCGACGATACCACGTTCGACGCGCTCGGCGTCGGACCCGGCGATGAGCTCTACAGCCTGGGATTTCCCCAGGGGCTGTCGGCCAACCGGGCGGGATTTCCCATCCTGAGGGTCGGCAAGGTGGCGTCCTGGCCCGTCGCGCCGGTGGACGCCTTCCCGACCTTCCTGCTGGATTTCGCCGTGTTTCCCGGGAACTCGGGGGGACCGGTGTTCTGGAGCCCCACGGCCCGGCGACGCCCGGACGCGCCGCTGCCGGAACACCCCTTCATCGGCGGCGTGCTGACCCAGGAGGTGGAGGTCGGCGGGCAGGGGCTGGAGCTGGCGGTCGTGGCTCACGCGCGGTTCGTGCGTGAGACGATCGCGCTTCTGCCCCCGCCGGCGTCCGAGTAAGCCAGCCTAGGTCAGGCCGCCGCGCCCAGCGCCTGGGCCGTCATCCGCTTCAGCAGCCCGCCGCCCTGGCCGACCGCCGCCAGCCGGCTGGAGGCGTGGCCCAGCACATTGGCGGCGTAGACCTCGTAGAGATCGATTTTGCCCTGGAGCCAGACCGGGTCGCCGTCATGCGCCTTCAGCCGTTCAGCGGCGGCCAGCGCCCCCTTGGCCAGCATCCAGCCGCCGATCACATCGCCCATGAGCTTGAGATAGGCGTCGGCGGCGGCGAGCACGTCGTCGGCCCGGTCCGGGTCCTGCTTCTGATCCAGCAGCCACAGGGTGGCGTCGCGCACGGCCTCGATGGCGTTGGCGAAGCGTTCGACCGGCTTGCCCTGGTAGAGATGATGCAGGTCGGCGAGCGTCGCGGTCATCTCGGCGATGACGGCCTTGGCGGAGTCGCCGCCGTCCTGGCTGAGCTTGCGACCGACGAGGTCCATGGCCTGGATGCCGTTCGTGCCCTCGTAGATCGGGGCGATGCGGGCGTCGCGATAATGCTGGGCCGCGCCGGTCTCCTCGATGAAGCCCATGCCGCCGTGGACCTGAACTCCCATGGACGCGACCTCCACGCCCATGTCGGTCGACCAGGCCTTGGCGATCGGGGTGAGGAGATCCTCGCGCCCCTTCCAGAAGCGGCGCTCGTCGTCGCTCGAGGCGTGCTTGGCCAGATCGGCGGCGACGCCGGTGGACAGGCAGATGCCGCGGCCGGCCTCGATCTTGGCCTTCATCACCGACAGCATCCGGCGCACGTCCGGGTGGTCGAAGATCGGCGCGCCGGGCTCTCCGGTCCAGGGCGAGCGGCCCTGACGGCGATCCAGCGCATAGGCCAGCGCCTGCTGGAAGGCGCGCTCAGCGATGGCCACGCCCTCGACGCCCACCGCGACCCGCGCGGCGTTCATCATGGTGAACATGTGCGCCAAGCCCTCGTTCGGCCGACCGACCAGCTCGGCCGTCGCGCCCTCATAGGCCATGACGCAGGTCGGCGAGGCGTGAATGCCCAGCTTGTGCTCCACCCCGACCGGCCGGAAGGCGTTGCGCCCCCCCAGGGTCCCGTCCGGATTGACCAGCACCTTCGGGGCCAGGAACAGGCTGATGCCCTTGGGACCTGGCGGCGCGTCCGGGAGGCGAGCCAGCACCAGGTGAATGATGTTGTCGGTGGCGTCGTGGTCGCCCCAGGTGATGTAGATCTTCTGGCCGGTCAGGCTGTAGGTCCCGTCGCCGTTCGGGACCGCCTGACTGGTCAGGGCGCCGAGGTCCGACCCGGCCTGCGGCTCGGTGAGGCACATGGCGCCGGTCCATTCGCCGGACACCAGCCTGCTCAGATAAGTCTCCTTCTGGTGCTCCGTGCCGTGGGCCTCAAGCGCCTCGATGGCCGCGAGGCTGAGCATCGGGCAAAGGCCGAACGCCATGTTGGCCGCATGCACGGGCTCGAAGGCCGCCAGCTCCAGCGCCTTGGGGAGGCCCTGGCCCCCATGGGCAGGCGACGCGGCGAGGCCGGTCCAGCCGCCGGCGGCGAACTGGCGATAGGCGTCGGCGAAGCCGGGCGCGGCGGTCACGGCGCCGTTGGCGTAGGTCGCGCCCTTCTGATCGCCGATGCGGTTGAGGGGCGCCAGCAGCGTCTCGGCCACCTGGCCCGCCGCCTCCAGCACGGCGCCCATCACGTCCCGATCATAGTCGGGAAACGCGCCCGTGGCCGCCGCGCGATCGATGTCCGCCACCGCTTCCAGACTGAAGGCGAGATCGCGAACCGGGGCGCGGTAGGTCATCGGAGAGGCTCCCTGCGGGCTTGTGACGGACCGGGTCCGTTGTCTTTGTATCCTAACTGCCGCGCGCGGGCCGAGCGCACAAGCGGTTGGCGAGCCGACCGGACTGGGTCAAGCTGACGCGTGGAGAGGAGATCCCATGGCCGAACCCGCAGACCGCTATTCCACCGTGTCGCTGTTCCTGCACTGGGGCATCGCCATTCTGGTGCTGCTGCAGATCGCGCTGATCATAGCCCATGACGCGACAGACGGGCCGATGTCGCGGGAGTTCGTGCAGATCCACAAGGCCAACGGCCTCAGTATTCTGGTGCTGACGCTGATCCGCCTGGGCTGGCGAATGCGCAACCCCGCCATCGCGCTGCCGTCGTCGACGCCGACGTGGCAGAAGCGCGTCGCGCGGCTGACCCACGTCCTGTTCTACGTCGCGTTGATCGCCCTGCCGCTGGGCGGGTGGGCCGCGTCCTCGGCGGCTCAGCGTCCGATCGACTGGTTCGGCCTGTTCGACTGGCCCCTGCTGCCGCTGGGCCCCGATCGCGAGCTGGCGGGCGCCTTCATGGACATGCACAGGAACGGGGTGAAGCTGCTCTATGTCCTGATCGTGCTCCACGTCGCCGGCGCCCTGAAGCACCACTTCGTGGACCGGGACAATGTGCTGCGGCGCATGATCCCGGCCCTGCCCAAACGCTGATGCGGACGCTCGCCTTCGTCGTCTGTCTGCTGGCGGTCGCCCCCGCGGCCGCCGACGTCGAAACCTGGCGGGCCGATCCGGCGAGCTCCAGCGTCGAGCTGACCGTCCAGGCGCTAGGGTCGTCGCAGAGGGGCAGGTTCGAGCGCTTCGAAGCCGACATCCGGATCGACCCGGATCGCCCCCAGGCGGCCGAGGTGGCGGTCGAGGTGGCCGCCGCGAGCCTGGCGATGAGCAACCGCGCTCTGACGGCCCGCGCCGTCGGCCCGCAGTTCCTGGACGCCGGTCGTCACCCCACGCTTCGCTTCCAGCTTCTGTCGCTCACGTCGGACGGCCCCGATCGGTTCCGGGCCACCGCCGACATCTGGGCCAAGGGCCGTCGCACGCGCGTGGTCTTCCCGTGCGCCTTGCGTTTCGAGCAGGGTAGGGCGCAGATGACGGGCGGCTTCGACCTGGACCGGGCGGAGCTCGGCATAGGAACCGACGGACCTTGGAACCGCCTCATCTCCAGACGGGTGCGCATCGACGTGAATCTGACGGCGCGTCGCGTCGGCTAGGACGCGATGTCGACGCCGCCGCGTCGGCGCTTCGGGCGGGCGAGCTGGTGCTGCTGCCGACCGAGACGGTGTATGGGCTCGCGGCGGACGCAAGGAATCCGGTCGCAGTGGCCCGTATCTTCGAGGCTAAGGGAAGGCCGCGCTTCAACCCGCTGATTTCGCATGTCTCGGACGCGGCGGCCGCCGAGCCCATCGGCCGTTTCGACGGCGCCGCCCCAGCGCTGGCCGAGGCGTGCAGGCCCGGGCCCCGGACCCGTGTGCTGCCGGCGCGCGACGGCGCGGTATGCGAGCTGGCCCGCGCCGGGCTGGACACCGTGGCTGTACGCGTCCCGGGGCATGCCTTGGCGCGCGAACTGCTGGCCGTCTTCGGCGGTCCTGTGGTGGCGCCGTCCGCCAATCGCTCGGGCAGGCCCAGTCCCACGACCTTCCAGGACGCGGTCGCCGAGACCGGCGCGGCGGCGGCGGCCGGACTGGACGGCGGACCCTGCGCCGTCGGCGTCGAAAGCACGGTCGTGTCGGTGCTGGACGGCCGGGTCGCTCTGCTCAGACCCGGCGCGGTGACGCGAGAGGATCTGCGCGGCGTCGTCGGCGAGCTGTCCGACGCCGATGAGGGCCATCGCTCCCCCGGACGCCTGACCCTGCACTACGCCCCGGACGCGCCGGTCCGGCTCGACGCGGTCGAGGCCGGGCACGGCGAGATCCTGCTGGGGTTCGGTCCGGGCGTCGGCGATCCCCGCTGGAGCCTGAGTCCCGGCGGCGATCTCGCCGAGGCGGCGGCGCGGCTGTTCAGGCTCCTCAGGGAGGCGGACCGCGAGCGGCCAAGGGGCATCGCCGTCGCGCCGGTCCCGGCGACGGGGCTCGGCGAAGCGATCAACGACCGTCTGTCGCGGGCCGCGGGCCGGGTAGGCTGAAGCCGGCCGGGGCCCGGCGTCGTATAGAAGGACATGACCATGTTCGACCGCCGCCGTTTGATCCTGGGGTCCGCCGCCCTGACGCTGGGGGCCTGCGGGCCTCAGGTCGCAGACGCCGATGAGGCGCGCTTCGCGGATTCGCCTTTCCGCCGGATCCCGGACCCGGAGTGGCGCCGCCGTCTGGGCGATCCGGCCTGGCGGGTGCTGCGACACGAGGCGACGGAGCGGCCCTACACCTCGCCCCTCAACGACGAGAACCGGCGCGGGACCTTTGTCTGCCGGGGCTGCGAGCTGCCCCTGTTCCGTTCGGAGTGGAAGTACGACAGCCGCACCGGCTGGCCCAGCTTCTGGCAGGTGATGTCGAACAATATCGGCACCAAGACCGACTATCTGATCGGCATTCCGCGTACGGAGTATCACTGCGCCCGCTGTCTTGGGCACCAGGGCCACGTGTTCCAGGACGGACCCCGCCCGACGGGCCTGCGCTACTGCAACAACGGCGTGGCGCTGACCTTCCGTCCGGCCTGAGGTCCCGGCCTAGCCGTCCCGCCGGGCCGCCTTGAAGGCGCTCTCCATCGTCAGGCCGAACCAGA
>JBKBUS010000123.1:0-5440 GCA_046290035.1 Brevundimonas sp. | reverse complement strand
CGTTCGCGCTGGTATCTGTACGCCGCCGGGTCGGGGCGCGCGGTCGGCTATAATTTCGCCCGCACCCGCGACGGCGACTACGCCCGCTCAGGGGTGACTCACGACTCCGGCGCCTTCCTGGGCGACGCCTCGGTCGGCGTGGCGTGGCGTCGCGGCGCGGTGCAGAGTTCGGTCGGCGTGGTCTATCGCGAGATCGACGCCTCCGAGCTGCGAGGCGACAGCTTCGACAAGGATGTGAGCGAAGGGCTCCTCGCCTTCCAGTTCTCGATCAAGCCCGAGTAGGGCCGACTTGCCTCCCGCGCGCCGCCGCGCCAAAGCTTGGCTATGACCGCGCCTGAAGCGCCCGACCCTCGCCCCGATCTTCGCCCGGAACCACCGCCCGCGCGGCGTCGCCCAAGCCTCAGACGCTGGTTGCTGATTCTCATGGCGGTGGTCGTCCTCATGCCGCTGGGCGGCGTCGTCGTGCACCGCTTCGTGCCGCCTCTCACCACCGTCCTGATGGTGGAGCAGACCTTCAAGGGCCATCCCCAGGACTATCGCTGGCGCTCGCTGGACGACATCTCGCCGCGGCTCGTCCGCGCCGCCATCGCCGCCGAGGACGCCAACTTCTGCCGGCACGACGGTTTTGATTTCGAGGCGATCCGCAAGGCGCTTGACGCCAACGCCAGCGGGCGGCGCATGCGCGGCGGCTCCACCATCAGCCAGCAGACCGCCAAGAACCTGTTCCTGTGGCCCGGTCGGGACTGGGTGCGCAAAGGCCTGGAGGCCGGCTACACCGTGCTGATCGAGACCTTCTGGCCCAAGCGGCGGATCATGGAGGTCTATCTGAACATCGCCGAGTTCGCGCCCGGCGTTTACGGCGCGGAGGCGGCCGCCCGGCACTGGTTCGGCAAATCAGCCGACGAACTGACCGCCCGCGAGGCCGCACGGCTCGCCGCCGTGCTGCCCAGCCCGCGCCGCTACAACGCCGCCCAGCCGGGCCCCTATGTGCGCCGTCGCACCGGGCGCATCCAGGCGGCGGCGAACACCGTGGCGCGCGACGGGCTGGACGCCTGCGTGCTGGGTTAGGGGCGGCGCCCCGGTAAACCCGGATTAACCCGGATCGCTGGTCATTCCTTAAGCGTGCTCGCCGCAAACTGCGGCCTTGAGCCGGCGCGCGCGACCTCGCGCCGTCGTTGACGGCTTCAGGGGACGACGACGATGGACCGCAAGGCCAGGGGCCAGCAACCCACCCTTCTGCGCCGCCTGTCGAAGGCGCGGGACGGCGGCGTGGCGATGATGTTCGGCCTCGCCCTGCCGCCGCTGATGATGATGACGGTCGCCGGGATCGACATTCACCGGGCCGCCACGGTGCGGGCCAGCCTGCAGGACGCGCTGGACGCGGCGGCGCTGGCGGCGGCGCGTTCTCAGTATATCGACGACGCCGGGGTGACCCGGGTCGGGCTGGCGTCGCTGCGCGCCAATCTGCAGAACTTCCAGGGCGTGACGCTCGACGAGACGGCCACCAGCTTCAGCCTGTCCGAGGACGGCGTCGTCACCGCGCGCGCCAAGGCCGACGTCGACGCGATGATCGCCGACATCGTGCTGCCGCCCTACGGCCAGGTGCTGGATGACGAACTGCCCGTGACCGCCGAATCCGAGGTCATGCGGTCGAACAACCGGGTCGAGGTGGCCCTGGTGCTCGACAACACCGGCTCCATGGCCGGCACCAAGCTCGCCAACACCAAGGCCGCCGCGATCGACCTCATCGATCGCCTGGCCGCCGCGGACGCCCGGACGGTCGAGGACGACGCCGTCCGCATCTCGCTGGTGCCGTTCTCGATGACCGTCCGGGTGCCGACCAACAACGGCCAGCAGCCGACCTGGATGACCAACGACGGCAATCACACGGGCGGCAGCCACTCCACCTACGGCATTTTCAACGGCGCCGTCGGGCGATTCACCCTTTTCGATCGTCTGGGCACGCGCTGGGGGGGCTGCGTGGAGGCGCGACCGCAGCCCTACGACATCCGCGATACGAGCCCCACGGTGACGAACCTGGACACCATGTTCGTGCCCTACTTCGCCCCGGACATTCCGGATGACGACTACTCCAAGGACAACACCTGGAAGAACTGGCGCAACGTCGAGCGCAACGATTACGTCGACGATGGGGTCAGCAACAACGGCGCCGACAAGTTCACCAACGGGACCGCGCGCACCAACGCCTGGTTCAACCGGCTGAAGTATCACCACAAGTACGACAACGAGCCGAGGGACGACCTGACCACGTCGTTCGGGCCCAACCGGGGCTGCGATCTCCAGCCCGTCATCCGGCTCACGAACGACTACGGCGCGCTCCGCACGGCGGTGAACAACATGGTCGCGACCGGGAACACCCAGGTGCCGCTAGGCGCCATGTGGGGCTGGCACACCCTGTCGCCCAACGCCCCCTTCGGCGACGGCCGTCCCTACGGCGAGGAGCGGCTGCTGAAGATCATGATCCTCATGACCGACGGCGAGAACGTGCTCAGCGGCGCCAACAATCCGAACAACTCCACCTACAACGCCCAGGGCTACATCTGGCAGGGTCGTCTGGGCATCACCAGCGGCAGCGACTCGGTGCGCCGCGCCGTGATGGACAATCGCCTGGACCATCCGACCCCGGGCGAGGAAGACCTGTGCGGGAACATGAAGGCCCAAGGGATCGTCATCTACACCGTCGCGGTGCAGGTCGACACCCAGGCCCAGAACGTCATGCGCCGCTGCGCGACGTCGGAAGAGCACTACTTCAACGTCAACAGCGCCTCGGCGATCGGCGACGCCTTCGACCGCATCGCCGGCTCGATCGAGAACCTCAGGATCACCCGCTGATCAGAGCAGCCGGATCTCGCGCAGCCGCTGCAGCAGATAGTCCTGCGCCGTGATCGGCTCCGGATAGCGGTTCGGCCGGTCGGTGCTGACGCAGGACGGCAGGGTCGCGATCTCGAAGTCCGGGTTGAAGTGCAGGAAGAAGGGCGTCGAATAACGGGCGAAGCCTCGCCGCTCGGGCGCGGGATTGACGACCCGGTGCGTCGTGGACGGCAGCACATGGTTGGTCAGGCGCTGCAGCATGTCGCCGATGTTGACGACCAGCGCGCCGGGGGGCGGCGCGATGTCCAGCCAGCGGCCGTCCTTGTCCTTCAGCTGCAGTCCCGCCTCCTCGGCCCCCAGCAGCAGGGTGATGACGTTGATGTCCTCGTGCGCGCCCGCCCGCACGCCCGGCGCGTCGGCCGGGATCGGCGGATAGTGCAGCAGGCGCAGCACGCTGTTGCCCATGTCGACCTTGTCGGCGAACCAATCGGCCGGCAGGCCAAGGTAGAGCGCGATCGCCTCCAGCAGCTCCCCGCCCAGCCGGTCCATCGCCTGGAACATCGCCTGGACGTGCGGCTTGAAACCGGGAATTTCATCCGGCCACAGGTTGTCGCGCATCATGGCGCGGTACGGGTGACCTTCCGGCAGGTCGCGGCCGGTGTGCCAGAACTCCTTCAGGTCCACCACGTCGGCGTCCTTGGCCGCCTCCTTGCCGAAGGGGGTGTAGCCGCGCGCGCCGCCCGTGCCGGGCTCGTGGTACTTCATCTTGGTGTCGGCGGGCAGGGCGAAGAAGGCCTTGGCGTCGTCGATGGCGCTCTCGATCACCCCCATGTCCAGTCCGTGATCGGCGACCACGGCGAAGCCGTAGCGGGCGAAGGAGGCGCCCAGGGCCTCGGCCAATCCGGCGGGATCGCCCGCATAGGCGGACATGGAGACGGGCGCGATGGCGCTCTGGACGGTCTGGGCGGCGGGTATGGCGGTCATGGGGGGGCACCTCGGCGAACGCGCCCTCATAATCCCCCGGCCCGGCGGGCGCCAGATCGGGGGCTTGCGTCCTGTGATCGCGCCGGCGCTAATGGAACCTTGGCGGTATGTGTCGCGTTGCCCGCCCGACCGTTTCAGAGAGGGAACCTCCAGATGCGCCTCAAGCCCGTCACCACCGGCGTCGCCGTCGCGGCGCTGCTCGCCGCCTGCACCACGACCGACCCGTACAGCTCCACGCCGCGCCGCAACAACACCGCGACCGGCGCCCTGGCCGGCGCCGGCATCGGCGCGCTGCTCGGCTAACTGACGAATACGTCCGACGGCGAACAGGGCCGCCGGAACGCCCTGATCGGCGCGGGCGTCGGCGCGCTCGCCGGCGCGGGCGTCGGGGCCTACATGGACCGCCAGCAGCGTGCGCTCGAGGCCGAGCTTTCCGGCACCGGCGTGGGCGTCGCGCGTCAGGGCGACAACCTGATCCTGCGCATGCCGTCGGACGTGACCTTCGCGACCAACTCCGCCAGCATCGATCCGCGCTTCGACGCGACCCTGCGCGACGTGGCGGGAGTTCTGCAGGAGTACGACCGGTCGCTGGTCGACATCATCGGCCATACGGACTCCACCGGCGGCGATGCGATCAACCAGCCCCTGTCCGAGCGGCGGGCCGCGGCGGTGGCCCAGACCCTGCTCAACTACGGCGTGATGCGCGAGCGCCTGTATGTGGCCGGGGCCAGCTCGCGCAACCCGGTCGCTTCCAACGATACCGTCGAGGGCCGCCAGCTCAACCGCCGGGTCGAGATCCTGATCCGCCCCTTCACGGGCTGATCCCGCTTGCCAGATCGTCGTTCGTCGTGCTTCGTTTCCCCTGGCGGGGGAGTAGATGCACGACGAATCGCGCGAGCTCATCGAGGGGCTGAGGCTGACGGCGATCGCCGTCGTCTGCGCCGTGATGACGGCCGGCGTGGTGATCGGGCTGTCGCAGATCCTGCGGCCGCCGCCCGGCGCGTCCCTGATCGAGGTGTCCGTGCGGCGATGAGGCCGCCAAGCCCGTGACCGCGTCGAAGGATCTGGTCATCCATGGCGCCGGGGGCCATGCCGCGGTCGTCGCCGAGGCCTGGCGGGCGTCCGGCGGCCGAGTGGCCGTCTTCATCGCGCCGGAGGCCCCCATCGGACCGCTTCCCGCGCCGTGGTCCCACACCCTGCCGGACGGCGAGCACGGCCATCATCTCGGCTTCGGCGACCTGGCGCGCCGTCGTGCGGCGGTCGAGGCTCTGTCGGGTCGACGCTGGGCCGCCGTCGTCGATCCGCGCGCCCTCGTCTGCGGGGATGCCGACATCGGCGCGGGAGCCTTCATCGCCCTGGGCGCGCTCGTTCAGGTCCGCGCCAGCATCGGAGCGCATGCGATCGTCAACACCGGCGCGGTGGTCGAGCATGACGTGGTCGTCGGCGCGTTCAGCCATGTCGCGCCCAGGGCGGTGCTCCTGGGCGGCGTCCGCATCGGCGAGGGGGCGATGATCGGCGCGGGGGCCGTCGTTCTGCCGGGGGTGGCGGTGGGGGCCGACGCGGTCGTCGGCGCGGGGGCCGTGGTGACGCGCGATCTGGAGGCAGGGGCGAAGGTCGCGGGGGC
>JBKBUS010000122.1:0-5471 GCA_046290035.1 Brevundimonas sp. | reverse complement strand
CGGACGGAGCCGTGGCACGCCATGGTGCCGCAGACCTCGGCCAGCCGCTCCTTCAGCGACAGGGCCGCGCCGTGTTCCGACAGATCGTCGGCGATGTCGCGGATCAGGCCCTGGACGTCGACGGTCCCCAGAAGCGCCGGGGTCTCGCGCACCAGGACGGCGCCGCCGCCGAAGGGCTCGACCACCAGGCCCAGCTCGGCCAGCTCGTCGGCCCGGGCGACGACGCGGTCGGCCTCGGCCGGGTCCAGCTCGACCACCTCGGGCGCGAGCAGCGCCTGCCGGGCCACGGCGCCCTCGGCCATCTGGGCCTTCATCCGCTCATAGACCAGCCGCTCGTGCGCCGCGTGCTGGTCGACCACCACGAGCCCGTCGCGCGTCTGGGCGACGATGTAGTTGGCGTGCAGCTGGGCCCGGGCGGCGCCCAGGGGACGGTCGATGTCTTGGAGGTCGTAGTGAGTAGGGCTTGGGTCATAGGGCGGGGGGGCCTCCACCCGCGCACTGGGTTCGGACAGGCCGGGCAGGGATTGCGGCGCGGGTCGGGCCCAGCCGGTCCACCCGCTGAACCCCTGGGCCGACGGCGTGCTGGGGCTGTAGGCGGGCGCCCCCGCGCCCGGCCGGAACCCCGACAGGGCGTCGGCGGCCACGGTCGTGGAGGCGCGGTGGCCGGCGGCGGCGAGCGCATGCCTCAGGGCCCCCACGATCAGGCCGCGCACCAGGGCCGGGTCGCGGAACCGCACCTCGGCCTTGGCCGGATGCACGTTCACGTCGACCAGCATGGGGTCGAGATCCAGGAACAGGGCCGCCGCCGGGTGCCGGTCCCTGGCCAGGAAGTCGGCGTAGGCGCCCCGGATCGCGCCTTGCAGCAGCCGGTCGCGCACCGGCCGGCCGTTGACGAACAGATACTGGTGCGCCGCATTGCCCCGCGAATAGGTGGGCAGGCCCGCATAGCCGGACAGGCGCAGGCCCTCGCGCGTCTGGTCGATCAGCAGCGCGTTCGCCTCGAAGTCGCGACCCAGGAGCGCCGACAGCCGCTTCAGCCGCCCCGCGTCGCCCGCATGCTCGGCGGGCAGGCGCAGCGTCGTCCTGCCGTCCAGCGTCAGGGTGAAGGCGGTGGCTTCGTGCGCCATGGCCTGGCGCTTGATCTCTTCGGAGATGGCCATGGCCTCGGCCCGCTCAGACTTCATAAACTTCAGCCGGGCGGGGGTGGCGTAGAACAGGTCACGCACCTCGACCCGCGCGCCGTGCGGGCCGGGGAAGGCGGCGGGGGCGGGCGCCCTGGCCTGACCGCCTTCCACCGAGATGGCGTAGGCGTCGTCGTGTCCCTTCGCCCGGCTGGCGATCGACAGCCGCGCCACCGAGCCGATGGAGGGCCGGGCCTCGCCCCGGAAGCCCAGGGTGAAGATGCGCAACAGGTCCACGTCGCCCGCGTCGTCGGGCTCCAGCTTGGACGTCGCGTGCCGCTCGATGGCCAGGGGCAGCTCGTCTTTGGGGATGCCCTTGCCGTCGTCGGCGACCAGGATGCGGGTCAGGCCGCCGCCGTCCGCCTGGACCTCGATGGCGCGGGCCCCGGCGTCCAGCGCGTTCTCGACCAGCTCCTTGATGGCGCTGGCCGGCCGTTCGACCACCTCGCCGGCGGCGATGCGGTTGACGGTCTCGGGCGGGAGGCGGCGGATGGGCATGGGGCGGGGATCATCCCCTGATTCTGCTGCGCCTCAGCGCGCGTCCATGACGATGCAGGTGGAGGTGGCCGACGCATAGAGGTTGCCGTCCGGTCCGGTCAGCCGGCCCTCCGCGAAGCCCGCGCGGCGGCCGACCGACAGCACCTTGCCCTCGGCGCGGACGAGGCCGACCTCGGGCGTCAGGGGGCGGTGATAGGCCACCTTAAGCTCCAGCGTGGTATAGGCTTGGCCGGGATTCAGCGTGGAGTGGACCGCGCAGGCGACGCAGGAGTCCAGCACCGTCGCGGCCCAGCCGCCATGCACCGTGCCCATGGGATTGAGGAAGGCGGCGGTGGGCCGCCCCTCGAACACCACCCGGCCGTGCTCGACCTCGATCAGGCGATAGCCCAGGCTGATCGCCATGGGGATGTCGGGTCGACGGCCCTCCATGACGGCGCGAAGCGTCTCGAGGCCGGATTCGGAAAAGTCGACCGGCGAGTCGGTCATCCGGCGCTCCGCGTCCGTCGCCGACGCCTCAGAGGCCGGGAAGCTTGAAGCCCCGGTCGTTGCGCGGCTGGATGGTGATGGCCGCGTTGCCGCCGGTCAGGGCCTGCAGCCGGGCCTGCTCGCTGGCGGCGTCCACCGTGATCGCGCCTTCGGCGCCGTTCACCACGGTCGCGGTCTGGGTGGAGGGATTGTCGCGACGCCAGAACAGCAGGCGATCGGCGAAGCTCTCTTCCTTGTGGGCCAGATCGCCGAACTCGTCGTCGACGACGTAGCGGGCCAGCGGGTCGGCGCGATCGCCGCCGGCGGCGGTGACGAGGGCCTGTTCGCCCGGGGTGCGGGTCACGGCCTGGCGCTGGCCGAGCAGGATCTGACGCGCGGCGCTTTCGGGGGCCAGTTCCTGCGGGCGGGGTTCGCCGGGCGAGGGCGGGCGCAGGCCGTACTCCGGCGGGACGGTGAGCGGCGCGGTCGAGACGGTGACGAACTCGTCCGGCACCACCCGGGTCAGGCCGACGCTCTGACGGAAGCCGCTGGAGCAGGCGGCGGTCGTCAGGGCGGCTGCGGCGACGAGGGACAGGGCGGCGAGGCGACGAATGGTCATGACGATCAGGCGGCCTTTTGGCGAGCGCCCGCGAGAGCCGGGCGGGCGGTATTCAGAAAGGGTTGATTACGACTTTTCGTGGGCCGCGCCAACCTGAGCCGAGGCTTCGGGACGCAGGCTGTCGAGGATCAGCAGGATGACGCCGACGGTGATGGCGCTGTCGGCGACGTTGAACACCCAGGGGAACAGGCCGGTGTCCGAGAAATCGATGAAGTCCACGACGTAGCCGTACTGGATCCGGTCGATGACGTTGCCGATCGCTCCGCCCATGACCAGGCCGATGGCGCTGATCAGGGTGCGTCGGGTGGCGCGCGTCGCCCAGACCGCCAGCGCCACGGCGACGACGATGGAGAACACCGTCAGGGCCCAGCGCGCCGAGCCCCCGCCCAGCAGGCCGAAACTGACCCCGGTGTTGCGCACCATGGTGAAGTCCAACACGCCCGGGATCACGCTGGCGAACCGATAGCCGTCGGGGATGAGGCGAGGATCGGCCACATCGGCCGAGCCCAGGATCATGGCCTTGGTGAGCTGATCGACGATGATGACGACGAGGGCGAAGCCGTAGGCGGCCCAAGCGATGCGGGGAATCCTCATGCGGCGCCGACTAGCAGGAAGTCCGACCTTGGCGCTAGGGCCGTGTCGCGAGGACGGGCGGGATCAGGTCCGTGAACAAGCCGTCTAGGCCCGCCGACCAGGCGGCGGCGGCGTAGCCCGCCAGATCCCCCGGCGCGGCCGCGTAGGCGGGACGGGCCGCATCGCCCCGGCGGAAGTCTTCGGGCAGGAACAGATTCTCCGGCCGGAGAGTCCAGGCGATGACGCCGAGGCCCGCGGCGTGCGCCCGCTGGACGAGGTCGGTCGGCTCCAGCAGCCGGTTGTCGGAGCCGCGCGGCAGGACCAGGGTCGCCTCCACCCCGATGGCGTCCGCATAACCGGCGATCTGGCGCAGGCCGTCGTCGGTCAGCATGTCGGCATAGCTGAGCGCCGGACGATCGGCGGGGCCGCCGACGGGGGCGATCAGCTGAAGCAGCCGGGTGTCGACGCGGGCGTCGAGCCGTTCCAAGGCGCCGACCTCGAAACACTGGACCAGGATCGGCGCGTCCGCACCCGTCAGCCCATGGGCCTCCAACGTCTGGACCAGCGCGTCCTCCGGGTTCAGGCCCAGGCGGACGAAGTGGCTCGGATGCTTCAGCTCGGGGGCCACGCCGATGACGCGGCCGGTTCGCCGTGTGGCCTCGGCGGCGAGGTCCAGCACCTCCTGGAAGGTCAGGATCGGCTCGGTCCCGTCGTAGGCGGCGCCGGCCGCCCTGAGCGCCGGCAGGCGTTCGCGAGCGCGCAGGGTCTTGAGTTCGGCTAGGGTGAAGTCCTCTGTGAACCAGCCGGTGACGGCGCGGCCGTCGATCGTGGCGACGCGCCGCCGGGCCGCGAACTCGGGTCGCTCGGCGACATCGGTCGTCTCCGAGATTTCGTTCTCATGCCGGACCGCCAGCACGCCGTCGCGGGTCATCACCAGATCCGGCTCGATGACGTCCGCGCCCTGTTCGATCGCCAGCAGATAGGCCGCGCGGGTGTGTTCCGGCCGCTCGGCGGAGGCGCCCCTATGCGCGATGACGAGCCGGTCGGGCAGCGGCTCGGGCGAAGCGGTCTGGGCCACGGCGGGCGCTCCGGCGAGGACGAGCAGCAGTGTCAGGATGAGGCGGATCATCCGCCGACGCTACAGCCGGCGTGTGACGAGCGTTCAGCCCTTCTTCGCCGCCGCCTTCTTCTTCGTCGCGGGCTTCTTGGCGGGCGCCTTCTTCGCCGCCTTCTTGGGAGTGGCCCCGGCCTTGGCCGCGATCAGGGGCAGGGCGGCCTCCAGCGTCAGACTGTCAGGATCGACGCCCTTGGGCAGGGTGGCGTTGACCTTGCCCATCTTGACGTAGGGCCCATAGCGACCGGCCATAACCTGGATCGCCTCGCCGGTCTCGGGGTGGGGCCCGAGCTCCTTCAGGGGCGCCGCGGCCGATCCGCGCCCGGGCCGACCGGCCCGCTTCTCCGCCAGCAGGGCCACCGCCCGGTTCAGGCCGACCTCGAAGACCTCCTCGATGTCCGACAGGTTCGCATAGGTCCCGGCGTGCGCGACGAAGGGACCATAGCGGCCGAGGCCTGCGGTGATCGGCTTGCCATCCTCGGGGTGCGCCCCGACCTCGCGCGGCAGGGCGAGCAGCCGCAGCGCCCGCTCCAGGTCGATCGAGGCGGGCGACCAGCCCTTGGGCAGGGAGGACCGCCTGGGCTTGTCCTCGCCGGGGGCCGCCATCTCGACGTAGGGCCCGAACCGGCCGATCTTGAGGTGGACCGTCTCACCGGACGCGGGATCGACGCCGAGCTCCCGGTCGCCGCCCTCGGCTGAGGCGCCCTCCGCGTCCGGCGCGGACACCGCGCGGGTGTATTTGCACTCCGGATAGCGCGAGCAGCCGATGAAGGCCCCGAACCGGCTGGTCTTCAGGCTGAGCTGGCCCTGACGGCACAGCGGGCATTCGCGCGGATCAGTCCCGTCGCCCTTGTCGGGAAAGATGTGCGGGCCCAGCGCCTCGTTGAGGTGATCGAGGATGGCCGTGGTGCGCAGCTCGCCCGCGGCCTGGGTCGCCGCATGGAAGTCGGTCCAGAACTCGCGCAGCAGCACCTTCCAGTCCAGATCGCCGGCCGACACCTCGTCCAGCCGTGTCTCGAGC
>JBKBUS010000121.1:0-5508 GCA_046290035.1 Brevundimonas sp. | reverse complement strand
GGTGTGCGAGCCGCATTCCTTGCCGATCAGCAGGGAGTCGCACTGGGTGAAGTTCCTCACCCCCGTCGCCTTCGGATGCACCGACACCAGCCCTCGATAGGTCGAGTCCGATCGTCCTGCAGACACGGCCTTGGCGATGATCCGCGACTTCGAGTTCTTGCCCAGGTGGATCATCTTGGTGCCGGTGTCCGCCTGCTGGCGGCCGTTGGTGATGGCGATGGAGTAGAACTCGCCCGAGCTCTCCTCACCCTTCAGGATGCAGGACGGGTACTTCCAGGTGATGGCTGAGCCGGTCTCGACCTGGGTCCAGCTGACCTTGGAGCGGTCGCCGCGGCAGTCGGCTCGCTTGGTGACAAAGTTGTAGATGCCGCCCCGCCCTTCCGCGTCGCCGGGGTACCAGTTCTGGACGGTTGAGTACTTCACCTCCGCGTCGTCCAGGGCCACGATCTCGACCACGGCGGCGTGCAGCTGGTTCTCGTCGCGCATCGGGGCGGTGCAGCCCTCGAGGTAGGAGACATAAGCCCCCTTGTCCGCGACGATCAGGGTCCGCTCGAACTGGCCCGTGCCGGACGCGTTCATGCGGAAATAGGTCGACAGCTCCATCGGGCAGCGCACGCCCGGCGGCACATAGACGAACGAGCCGTCGGAGAAGACCGCGCTGTTGAGCGCCGCGAAATAGTTGTCCGACACCGGCACGACCGAACCCAGGTAGCGGCGCACCAGATCCGGGTGCTCGCGCAGGGCCTCGGAGATGGACATGAAGATGACGCCGGCCTTCTTCAGCTCCGCCTTGAAGGTGGTGACGACGCTGACGCTGTCGAACACGGCGTCGACCGCCACGCGCGGCGCGCCCTCCACGCCAGCCAGCACCGCCTGCTCCTTCAGCGGGATGCCCAGCTTCTCGTAAACCGCCAGCAGCTCCGGATCGACCTCGTCCAGGCTCTTGGGCGCCACCTTCTGCTTGGGCGCGGCGTAGTAGCTGAGCGCCTGATAATCGATCCGCGGATAGGAGACGGCCGCCCACGCCGGCTCCTCCATCGCCTGCCAGCGTTCGAAGGCGGCCAGGCGCCATTCCAGCATCCAGCCGGGCTCGCCCTTCTTCTCGGAGATGAACCGGATGATGTCCGCGTTCAGTCCGGGCGGGGCGAACTCCTGCTCGATGTCGGAGACGAAGCCGTGCTTGTAGCGCTCCAGCTCCGCGACCGTGTCGATGGTTTCCTTAACGGCGGCCATGATTTAGGCGACTTCCTTCTCGCGCTGTCCAACGCGCGCGCGGTGCTTCGCATATGCGGTCGTCCAGGCCGTAACGAACCGCGACCAATCGTCCTCGGTCGTGCCCCAGCCCCCGGAGACGCGCACGCCGCCGGTCGCCAGGCGCTCCAGGCCCATGGCGGTGATGGTCTTGGACGGCTTGGTCTTGCCCGAGCTGCAGGCCGACCCGGCCGAGACCATGATCCCGGCGAGGTCCAGCGTGATCAGCTGCTGCGGGCTCTCCCAATCCGCTACGGCGAAGAACAGCGTGTTGGGCAGCCGCGGCGCCCCCTCGGCGATGATCGTGGCGCCCGCCGCCTTGACCGCCGCCTCGGCCGCGTCCCTCCACGCCACGTGATGGGCGTGCGCCTGAAGGTCCCGCGCGGCGCACTCGGCCGCGACGCCGAAGCCGACGATGCCCGGCGTGTTCTCGGTGCCCGCGCGCAGGCCCCGCTCCTGCCCCGCGCCGTGCAGGATCTTCACCGCCGAGCGGCCGTCCTTCAGCACCAGAGCGCCCACCCCCTGCAGCCCGCCCAGCTTGTGCCCGGACAGGGTCAGGGTGTCGGCGTCCAGGGCGCGGATATCGACCGGGATCTTCCCCGCCGACTGGATGGCGTCGACGTGCAGCCAGCCGTCGGCAGCTCGAACCAGCGCCGCCGCCTCGGCGATCGGCTGGATCGCGCCGCTCTCGTTGTTGGCGTGGTGGACGGCCACGAAGGCGCGGCCCGGCCGCCTCAGCGCCTCTGCCAGCCAGCCGAGGTCGATCAGCCCCTGGCCGTCGACCGGGATGACCTCGACCGGACGGCCGGACACCGCCGCCGCCTCGGCCACGCAGGGGTGCTCGGTCGCCGACACGATCACCCGCTCGCAGCCGGCGGCCAGCGCGCTGGCCAGCCCCTGCGCGTTAGATTCGGTACCGCCTGACGAAAAGACGATCCCGGTCGGGTCCGCCCCGATCAGGTCGGCGATCTTCGCCCGCGCCGTCTCGACCCGCGCCCGGGCGCGCCGGCCCAGCGCATGGACCGCGTTGGGATTGCCGCCTTCCGCCAACGCCTCGGCGACGGCGGTCCGGACCTCGGGCCGCACCAGGGCGGTGGAGTTGTAATCCAGATAGACGCTCACGCCGCCACCCCCGCGCCGATCCCGGCGTCCGCCGCCACCGGCCCGCGACGACGGGTGCGGTTCATGACGATGTCCTCCAGCGACACGCTGGACAGGTAGCGGTGGATCTCGTCGCCGAGGTCCTGCCACAGGTTGTGGGTGATGCACCGCTCGCCGCCCAGCATGCAGCCCTTGGGCGAGGCGGGCGCGAGGCAGCGGGTCGCGCGGATGGGCTCGTCGACCGCCAGCACGATCTCCGACACCACGGTCTCGGCCGCGTCCTTGGCCAGGCGATAGCCGCCGCCCGGTCCACGCACGCTCTTGACCAGCCCGGCCTTCCTCAGCCGCGCGAACAGCTGCTCCAGATAGCTTAGCGAGATTTCCTGCCGGGCCGCGATCTCGGCCAGCGACACCGCGCGGTCGCCGTCGGGCGCGCGGCCGTTCTTGGCCAGGTCGGCCATGGCCATGACGGCGTATCTTCCCTTGGTCGACAGACGCATGGAGACCTCAAAAATCGTGCGCTCCGCAAAACGGTCTGCTATGGCCCCCGGCTCCGGACCGGCGGCGAGGCGCGCAGGCGGGACTTAGAAAGTCCGACCTGGGCGGTCAAGTATTCGCCGGCCCTTTCGGCTGAGATTGAACAGGATCCCCGCCCGTCCATGCCTGAAGTCATCCTGCCCGGCGCCTCGGGCCGCATCGAAGGCCGCTATTCCCCCGGCAAGCGCCCGAACGCCCCGATCGCCCTGATCCTGCACCCGCACCCCAAGGCGGGCGGGCACATGAACAACCCGGTGGCGGTGACGCTCTACCAGCTGTTCGTGAAGCGCGGCTTCGCCACCCTGCGCTACAACTCGCGCGGCGTCGGCAAATCCCAGGGCGAGTTCGATTCCGGCATCGGCGAGCTGGCCGACGCCGCCACCGCGCTGGACTGGCTCCAGGCCCAGAACCCCGCCGCCAGCCAGACGTGGGTCGCCGGCTATCAGTTCGGCGCCTACATCGGCATGCAGCTCCTGATGCGTCGGCCCGAGACAGACGGCTTCATCTCGGTCAGCCCGCCGACCAACATGTACGACTTCAGCTTCCTGGCGCCCTGCCCGGCCTCGGGCCTGTTCCTCCACGGGACCGCCGACTCCATCGTGCCGACCATCGAGGTCGAGCGCGTGGTCAACAAGCTGCGGACCCAGAAGGGCATCGTCATCGACTACGAACTCGAGGACGGCGCCAGCCACTTCTGGCAGGACCACCTGGAGGCCGTGGACCGCCGCGTCGGCGCCTACCTCGACAAGCGCCTGGAAGAAAACCCGGCGTGAGCCGATGCCCGGGCCCGCTTTAGAGGCCCGGCACGGCCCCACCGTTGATCGCCTCGTCTATGCACGAGGACCGCTGCTCCTCCCAAACCTCAGGATCGGCGGCCTTCAATGCGCGTAGCCCGACCGAGACATGTCGTTCGCGCACGGTCTCGCGTTCGGCGTCCGTGCGCCGCTCGTCCCACCAGTCCCTTATGAACCATGACGGACCGGCGACGCGGCCGTTTTCAGCCAGCGCCTCCTCAATCATCATCGAGACGTGTGCGTGGCAGACTTCGGCGCGCGACGGCGGGGGGTCAGAAGCCAGCACGGCGAGAAGCAGCAGAGTTGGAGTCATCGGTGGAATAGCCCCGGTCAGTACAGCAGGAACGGCCGCCGGGCCTCGCGCCATGCCGCCTCGTCCGGGCGTGTCAGGGCGTCCAGGTCGCCCGGCGTCGCCTCGGCGTCGTCCACCCAGTCCCGCAGGCCCGGCCCGCCATTGATGGTGTCGATCGGCAGGCGGTCGAAGGCGTATTCGTAAGGGAAGTCGCGCCAAAGCTCGTAGTCCGGATACAGCCGCCGGATCGCCTTGAAGCCCAGCGCCTGCACCCGCCAGGGCTTGAAGGCGGCATGATCGTAGTGCGGCCCCTCGACGTGGATCTGCACGCCCGAGCACAGCAGGCCCACGTGCTTGTGGAACGTCGGCTGGAACCACATGTCCCGAAGCACGCAACCGCCCAGCCAGTCGGGGGCAAGCCTTCGCATCTCAGCGATCACCGCCCGGGCGTCGATGTCGGGCCCCCCGAATAGCTCCAGCGGCCGTGTGGTGCCCCGCCCTTCAGACAGGGTCGCGCCCTCCAGCAGGACGGTCCCGGCATAGCAGCGCGCCATCGACAGGTTCGGCGCGTTCGGGCTGGGGTTGATCCACTCCCTCCGCCCCAGCGGCCAGCCGAAGCCCGGCGCCGCCTCAGGGTCGTAACCTTCCATCTCGATCACGCGGTAATCGACGTCGAGCTTGAAGTGGTCGATGAACCAGCGGCCCATCTCGCCCATCGTCAGGCCGTGGCGCATCGGCATCGGACCCGCCCCGACGAAGCTCTCGAACCCGGGCCGGAGCGTCAGCCCCTCGACCGGCCGCCCGGCCGGATTGGGCCGGTCCAGCACCCAGACGGCCTTGCCCGTCTCCGCCGCCGCCTCCAGCACATAGAGCAGCGTCGTCACGAAGGTGTAGATGCGACACCCCAGGTCCTGCAGGTCCACCAGGATGACGTCGAACGTCGACAGCATCTGCCCCGTCGGCCGCCGCACCTCGCCGTACAGGCTGAACACCGGAAAGCCGTGGACCGGATCGGTCTCGTCCGGCGTCTCCATCATGTTGTCCTGCAGATCGCCCTTCATCCCGTGCTGCGGGCCGAAGGCGGCGGTGATGGTCACGCCGGCGGCGATCAGGGCGTCGACCGAATGGGTCAGGTCCGCCGTCACCGAGGCCGGATGCGCCAGCAGGGCCACGCGCCGCCCCTTCAGCTGGCCCAGCAGGGCCGGATCGGCGAGCAGACGGTCGATGCCGAAGATCATGGGAGGTCCAGGACGAAGCTTTCGGGATGATGGAAGTCCGGCTTATCCGACGGATGCGCCAGCGCCCAGTAGGTGCGCGTGCCGTCAGCACTTTCGATTACGGCGGAGAGGGCCAGTCGCCGCGCCCCGGCCGGCAGCTCGGCGGTTCCTGCCAGCGTCGCCCGGGTTCCGGTCCGCGAGAGGGGCGCCACCAGCACGGTCTCGGCCGCCGGGCGCATGCCCTGGCGGTATCCATCGAAGGCGTAGCTGGCCCAGCGCCCGGAGGGCGACAGGTTGAACTCCAAATAGCCCTTCG
>JBKBUS010000120.1:0-5515 GCA_046290035.1 Brevundimonas sp. | reverse complement strand
CATCGACATGGAGAGCGCCACCATCGCCGCCCAGGGCTATCGCTTCCGCGTGCCCTACGGGACCCTGCTGTGCGTCTCGGACCGGCCGCTTCACGGCGAGATCAAGCTGCCGGGTCAGGCCAACCGCTTCTACGAGGGGTCGATTTCGGAACATCTGCAGATCGGCATCCAGGCCGTCGACCTGCTCCGCGCCGAGGGCAGCCGTCTGCACTCGCGCAAGCTGCGGGCCTTCGACGAGCCGCCGTTCCGGTAGGTCCGACTACTTCTTCAGCCGCTTCGCATTGGCGACGGCGGTGGCGTGGATGGGCCGCAGGGCGTCGGCCTGTCCCTTCAGCAGTTCGCTGTTGAGCGTCAGCATCTGGCTCGCGGCCCGGCCCCACCAGCCGACGGCGTAGCTGTACTGCGCCTGGATGGCCGCGACCGGGGTCGAGGCGGAGGCGATCGAAGCCGCCGCCGTCGAGGCGTGGCCGGCCTCGGTGATGACGCCCGAGCCGAGGCGGCCGCCGATGTCGCCGAAGGTCTTCGCCAGGGCCGAGGCCGAGGCGGACAGGGCCTCGACCTTCTCGGTGCTCATTAGCGACATTTCCGTCAGGTCGATCTTGCGCGGATCGGCCATGCCGGCCGCCATGATCTCCAGCCGGGCGTTGATGACGTCGCCGGCGGCCTGCAGCATCTCCCCGCCGGACAGGGCCGTGCGGGTCGCCCTGGCCCCGTCGCGATTGAGGCGGCGGCCGGTCTTGAGAGCTTTGTCGAACTGGGTCATGCGCCAGCCTTGGGCCGCAATCAGGGCTGCGGCAAGACCTCCGCCGAGAAGTCTGCGATGTCCTTCAGGAGCGCGGGCACGGCGACGTCGATGATCTCCTGACCCTTTTCCGGGCTGGCCAGCAGGGGATCGGAGCCGATGCGGCCATCCGGGAAGCGGGCGCGGTAGTCGAGGGCGTCGCGGATCGGACCGACCGGGGCGATCTTCGGGCTCATCTCGGCGGTCTTGACCAGATGGGGATAGGCGGCCTGGGTGACGGCGATTTCGGACGGCGTGGCGTGCATGCCGTGACCGGTCGGGAACATCTTGGTGCAGAAGCCGTGCACGCCGGGCAGGTCCCACCAGTTCTTCAGCTTCAGCACGAAGGGCGGCTGCTCCTCGACGAACGACCAGTCGGCGTAGATCTCCGCGAAGGTCGCCTCGATGGTGGCGACGTTGCCGCCATGCCCGTTGAGGAAATAGATCCGCTCGAACCCATGCCGGCTCAACGACGACACCCAGTCGGTGATCGCGGCCATGAAGGTGGAGGGCCGCAGGGAGATGGTGCCCGCGAAGGCCAGATGATGCTGGGCCATGCCGATGTTGAACGTCGGCGCCACGACCAGGGATTCGTCCTGCTTCTCCGCGGCATGGGCGATGATCTCGGGGCACAGCCAGTCGGTGCCGAGCAGGCCGGTCGGCCCATGCTGCTCGTTCGAACCGATCGGCACGACCACCGTCTTCGTGGTCTTCAGACGCGCGTCGATCTCGGGCCAGGACGACAGGTGAATCAGCATGGGGAAACTCCGGAACACAGACCCGGGCTGCCTAAACCCCCGCGGCGACCCCGCCAAGCCTTGCGGCGCGACCCCCGGCCGGATTTGCGCCAGAGCAAGACGCCGGAGCGCCTTCCGTGCAAGGCTCGACGGCTCCTGCCGCAGAGAACCCGTCGATGGCCGTCTCCTCCTATCGCCATGCCCCCTCGTTTTCCCGGCTCTCCATCGCGATGCACTGGCTGATGCTGGCGCTGCTGGCGGCGGTCTACGCCTGTATCGAGTTGCGGGAGTTCTATCCGCGCGGCAGCGACATCCGCGAGGGGCTGAAGACCTGGCATTTCATGCTCGGACTGTCGGTCTTCGTCCTGGTTTGGGTGCGGCTGATTGCGCGGGCGGTCTCGCCCCGCGGGCCCGCGCCCCGGACGTGGGCGGCCGCCCTGGCGGCGGCCGTGCACCTTGCCCTCTATGCGCTGATGATCGCCATGCCGGTCATGGGCTGGGTGGTGCTCAGCGCCGAAGGCGACCCCGTGCCCTTCTTCGGCCTGACCCTTCCGCCGCTGGTCGGGCCCGACGAGGGTCTGGCCGAGCGGGTCGAGGACCTGCACACGACGGTGGGCGCCGTGGGCTACTGGTTGATCGGTCTCCACGCCGCCGCCGCCCTGTTCCACCATTATGTGCTCAGGGACGGGACGCTCCGGCGTATGCTGCCCGGCCTGCCCTGATCGCTACGGAGCCAGAATCTTGAGCCGCCTGCATACCGAACGTCACCGGGTCTCCCGCATCGGCTGGCTGCGGGCCGCGGTTCTGGGCGCCAATGACGGCCTGGTGTCGACCGCGAGTCTGATCGTCGGCGTCGCGGCGGCCGAGGCGACGCGCGGCGGCATCCTGATCGCCGGGGCCGCCGGCCTCGTCGCCGGGGCGATGTCGATGGCGGCGGGCGAGTATGTTTCCGTCAGCTCCCAGTCGGATACGGAGAGGGCCGACCTCGCCCGCGAGACCGCGGAGCTGGCCGGGGACCATGACGCCGAGGTCGACGAACTGGCCGGCATCTATGCGGCGCGCGGCCTCGATCCCGATCTGGCGCGGAAGGTGGCCCTGCAGCTGATGGAGAAGGACGCACTCGGCGCCCACGCTCGGGACGAGCTGGGGATTTCCGAGATATCCACGGCGCGACCGGTCCAGGCGGCGCTGACCTCGGCCCTGACCTTCGCCCTCGGCGCCCTGCCGCCCCTGCTTCTGGTGCTCTGGGTTCCGCTGTCGAGCCTGATCGTCTGGGTGGGCGTGACAGCCCTGGCCGGATTGATGGGGCTCGGCGCCCTCGGCGCCCTTGCCGGAGGGGCCAATGTGGGCCGATCCGTGATGCGGGTGGCGTTCTGGGGCGTCATCGCCATGGCCGCGACCGCCGGCATAGGCCGTCTCTTCGGGACGGTCGTCTAGAATTTGTACGGCCCCGACCTCGCCGGCCTGAAACCGTCACAGTTCCGCCGTTTCTTCCGCTATCGGAGACCCGACATGACCCCAGCCCCGGCCCCCACCCTGGAGCTCGCCACGATCCAGAAGCTGCGCAAGGTCGCGGTCGGGATCGCCCTGCTCGGACTGATCGCCCTGTCGGTCGTCAGCCAGTCGATCGGCGGCGTGGATGGCCGCTGGCATGAAACGGTGGAAACCGTCGGCCTGGCCGCGATCGTCCTGTCCATCGTCGGCCGCGCCTGGTGCACCCTGTACATCGGTGGACGGAAGAAGGCCGAGATTGTCGACCGCGGCCCCTATTCGATCAGCCGCAACCCCCTCTATGTCTTCAGTTTTGTCGGCGCCTTCGGGATCGGCGCCCAGAGCGGCAGTCTGGTCATCGCCGCGGCCTTCGTCGGCGCGGCCTTTCTGGTGTTCCATTTCACCGTGCAACGGGAGGAGGCCTTCCTGCTGCGCGAGTTCGGCGACAGCTATGCCGGCTATCGCGCGCGCACGCCCCGCTTCTGGCCCCGGTTTTCCCTCTGGCGCGACGCGGACGAGCTGACCATCCGTCCGTCGCTGTTCCTGCTCACCATCCGGGACGGGCTGGTCTTCCTGCTGGCGATCCCTCTGTTCGAACTGATCGACGCGGGGCAGGCGATGCATGTGCTCGGGGTGGCGATCCACCTTCCCTGATGCCACGGATAGGACTGGAGGCGAGGGACGGCTTGACCCGCGCCCGGGAATCCCGACCTTGGCCCTCCCGGCGGTCGCCCGCCCGATACACGAGCCCGATGGCCAGACCCGCCGCCCCCAGACCGCGTCCTCGCGCCGCCAAGCCCGCCCCGAAACGTCCCGCCGTTCTGACCGGGCCGCTCATCCCCGTGCTGGGCTGGCCGCCGGACGAGGACCGGGTCGAGGCGATCTTCGAGCGGTTGGCGCGGACCATGCCCGATCCGAAAACCGAGCTGAACTGGTCCAGTCCCTTCACGCTCGTGGTCGCCGTCGCCCTGTCGGCCCAAGCCACCGACGTCTCGGTCAACAAGGCCACCGACCGGCTGTTCGCCGTCGCGGACACGCCGGAGAAGATGCTGGCCCTGGGCGAGGAGGGGCTGATCCCCTTCATCTCGTCGATCGGCCTGTATCGCGGCAAGGCGCGGAACGTCATCGCCCTGAGCCGGATCGTGCTGGAACAGCACGGCGGCGAGGTCCCGCTGAACCGCGCGGCGCTGCAGGCCCTGCCCGGCGTGGGCCGCAAGACCGCCAGCGTGGTGCTCAACGAGCTCGGCATCGAGCCGGCCATCGCGGTCGACACCCATGTGTTCCGGGTCTCGCACCGGCTGGGGCTGGCCAACGCCGCCACGCCCGACAAGGTCGAGGTCCAGCTGAACCGGGTCGTGCCCGAGGATTGGCTGCCCAAGGCGCACCACTGGCTGATCCTGCACGGGCGTTACACCTGCACGGCGCGGCGGCCGAAATGCTCGGCCTGCGTGATCAGCGACCTGTGCCCGTCGCGGGCGGGGCTTCAGGCGCTGGGCGAGGCGGTCTAGAGCCGCCCCTTCACAGCCTTGGCGAACCGCTGGCCGCCTTCGGGTGCCGAGCCAAGATAAAAGTCCGGCTCGATCAGTTCGGCCTCCATCAGCAGCCAGTCGCCGTCCGGCCCCCGCGCCATGTCGATGCGGGCGTAGAGCAGGTCCTCGTCGATGGCCGCGAGGGTCTTCTCCGCCAGCGCCAGGGCGCCGGCGGGCGGCTCGGGCAGGGCCGCATACTGGCCGCCGAACTGGACCTGGATGCGAAACTCGCCGGTCACCGGCCGTTTGTTGACGACGTGGCTGAGGGCGCCGCCGAAGAACAGCAGGCTGGTTTCCCCCTCGGTCTCGATGGTCGGCAGATAGGGCTGGATCATCGCCGGACCGTCCGGCGCGTCGGCGAGCGGTTCGCCGCGCGACAGACGCAGGGTCTTCCAGGCCCCGCCCGAGACGCGCGGTTTGACGATGACGACGTCGGTTCCGAAGCGGTCGAAGGCGGCGTCGACATCGACCTGGGTGACGCCCTCGACCCAGACCGTCGGCGGGATGGCCACGCCCCGGTCGGCCAGCCGGCCGAGGTAGGACTTGTCCGAGTTCCAGCCGATGACCGAGGGCGGATTGAGCATCCGGACGCCCGCCTCCGCCCAGGTCGCGCAGGCCTGCATCCAGCGGTCGTGGTCGCGATGATAGCCCCAGACGATCAGCGGCAGGACCAGCGCATGCCCGGTCAGGCTGGAGGCGTCCTGGACGTGATCCGTCCATGGGCTCGGTTCGACGGTGATCCCGACGGGCGCCAAGGCCCCGGCGAGGCGCTCCAGCACCCCGGGCCACTGGCCGGCGTAGGAGGAGTCGGCGGGGTCGGGGGTCAGGACGGCGATACGGGTCATGCCGGCTCCAGACCAGAAAGACGGGATTCCCGCAACACGGCTCCCCTTGTGGAGCCATAAGGGACAGACTGGCCAACCTCGCTCGCGCCCGCTATGGCCCCGGCCATGACCCGCACCCCCGCCTATGACGTC
>JBKBUS010000413.1:0-1285 GCA_046290035.1 Brevundimonas sp. | reverse complement strand
GCCCGCCCTTCAGCCAGGCCTTGCGGATGCGCGCGTTCAGGAGCGGCGCCTCCAGACGCGGGTTCGTGCCGATCAGCAGGATGGCGTCCGCCTGCTCCACGCCGGCGAGGCCGCTGTTGAACAGCCAGCCTTCGCGCGGGCCGGCGCCGAGGATCGAGCCGTCCTGGCGGCAGTCGGTGTTGGGCGAGCCCAGCGCCCGGAACAGGTCCAGCGCCGCCTTCATCCCTTCCGCGTCCTGCAGGTCGCCGGCGACGACGCCGATCCGGTCAGGCGTGGCGGCGGTCAGCTTGGCGGCCACGGCGTCCAGCGCCTCGGACCAGGTGGCGGGGCGCAGCTTGCCGTCCTCGCGCAGCCACGGGCGGTCCAGACGCCGCACGTTCAGCCCGTCGACGACGTAGCGGCTGCGGTCGGCCAGCCACTCCTCGTTGATGCCCTCGTGCACCCGCGGCAGGATCCGCATCACCTCCGCGCCCCGGCTGTCGGCGCGGATGTTGGAGCCCAGAGCGTCCATCACGTCGATGGTCTCGGTCTTCTTCAGCTCCCACGGCCGATAGTGGAACTGCCACGGCCGGTGGGTCAGGGCGCCGACCGGGCACAGGTCGTTGACGTTGCCCGACAGCTCGGAGTCGACGTTCTTCTCGAGGTAGGTCGTGATCTCCGCGTCCTCGCCGCGCGAGATCATGCCGATGTCCGGCACGCCCGCGACCTCCGAGATGAAGCGGACGCAGCGCGTGCACTGGATGCACCGCGTCATGAAGGTCTTCACCGTCGGCCCCATGTTCTTTTCTTCGACGGCGCGCTTGTTCTCGGCGTAGCGCGAGCCGTCGCGGCCATAGCCCATGGCCTGGTCTTGCAGGTCGCACTCGCCGCCCTGGTCGCAGATCGGGCAGTCCAGCGGGTGGTTGATGAGCAGGAACTCCATCACCCCTTCGCGGGCCTTCTTCACCATCGGCGTGTCGGTGAAGATCTCCTGGCCCTCGGCGGCCGGAAGCGCGCAGCTGGCCTGCGGCTTCGGCGGTCCGGGCTTCACCTCGACCAGGCACATGCGGCAGTTGCCGGCGATCGACAGCCGCTCATGATAGCAGAAGCGCGGAATCTCATGGCCCGCGCGCTCGGCGACCTGCAGCACGGTCATGCCGGGCTCGAACTCGGTCTCGACGCCGTTGACCTTGGCGATGGGCATCAGCGGGCCTCTTCGTCAGCGCGAACGGCGAGCATCGCCTGTTCGCTCGTCCCGTCGGGGAACGTCTGGTTCACTTCAATCTCTTCGCCGCGCAGCACATAG
>JBKBUS010000119.1:0-5556 GCA_046290035.1 Brevundimonas sp. | reverse complement strand
TCCAGCGCCTCGATCTCGCGCTCGAGACGCTCGAGGCGCTGGCGGGAGGGCTCATCGGTCTCCTTCTTCAGGGCCTCGCGCTCGATCTTCAGCTGCACCAGGCGCCGGTCGATCTCGTCGAGCGCCTCGGGCTTGGAGTCCACCGCCATGCGCACGCGGCTGGCGGCCTCGTCGATCAGGTCGATCGCCTTGTCCGGCAGGAAGCGGTCGGTGATGTAGCGGTTGGACAGGGTGGCGGCGGCGACGATGGCCGAGTCCGAGATGCGCACCCCGTGGTGGACCTCGTACTTCTCCTTCAGGCCGCGCAGGATCGAGACCGTATCGGTGACGGTGGGCTCGTCCACGAACACCGGCTGGAAGCGGCGGGCGAGCGCGGCGTCCTTCTCGACGTGCTTGCGGTATTCGTCGAGCGTGGTGGCGCCGACGCAGTGCAGCTCGCCCCGGGCCAGGGCGGGCTTGAGCAGGTTCGACGCGTCCATGGCGCCGTCCGTCTTTCCGGCCCCGACCAGGGTGTGCATCTCGTCGATGAAGAGGATGATCTGGCCCTCGGCGGCCGAGACCTCGTTCAGCACCGCCTTCAGCCGCTCCTCGAACTCGCCCCGGTACTTCGCGCCGGCGATGAGGGCGCCCATGTCGAGCGCCATGACGGCCTTGTCCTTCAGGCTCTCGGGCACGTCGCCGTTGACGATGCGCAGCGCCAGGCCCTCGACGATGGCGGTCTTGCCGACGCCGGGCTCGCCGATGAGGACGGGGTTGTTCTTGGTGCGGCGGGCCAGCACCTGGATGGTGCGGCGGATCTCCTCGTCGCGGCCGATGACCGGGTCGATCTTCTGGTCGCGCGCGGCCTGGGTCAGGTCGCGGGCGTAGCGCTTCAACGCGTCATAGGCGTCCTCGGCCCCGGCGGAATCGGCGGTCTTGCCCTTTCGGACTTCGGCGATGGCGGCGTCCAGCTTGTCGGCGGGGGCGCCGGCGGAAGACAGGGCCCTGGCGGCGTCGCCCCCCTCGCGCGCCACGGCGGCGAGCAGGCGCTCGGTGGTGACGAAGGCGTCGCCGGCCTTCTTGGCGGCGGCCTCGGCCGCGGCGACCACGCGGGCGGTCCCGCCGTCCAGATAGAGCTGGCCGTTGCCGCCCTCGACCTGGGGACGCTTCTTCAGCAGGGCCTCGACCGCGGCGTCGGCCTTGGCCGCATCGCCGCCCGCCAGCTTGATGAGGTTGCGCGCCAGGCCGTCGCGTTCTTCCAGCAGGACCTTGAGCAGGTGCTCGGGCGCGAAGTGCTGGTGGCGGCGCGCGAGCGCCAGGGTCTGGGCGGACTGGACCGCCTGCTTGGCGCGGTCGGAGAAGAGCTCGAGATTCATGACGTCCCCTGTCGGCGGATCGGAACAGCCTGACGCCCTCTGATGAGCGACGCCTTGCGATGACGCAAAGGTGGGTGTTGCCGATTTGCCGCACAAGAGGCGGGGCGGGCGGAAAGGACGCCGCCGCCCTCGCGCCTCAGCCGCCGGCGGGGACGGTGGAGAAGTCGAACTGCTCGGGCTGCCGGCGGGGGCTGGAGCCGAAGGTGTAGCTGAGGCCGATGTAGAACGCGGTCAGCTTGATGTCCTGGTCGAACCGCTCGCGGAAGTTCGGGGTCTCCACCCGCGTGTCGTTGTTGAAGGTGCCCAGCACGTCGCGGCCGGTGACGTTGAGCGACAGCTGGTCGGTCAGCTTGCGGCGATAGCCGATGTTCAGCATGCCGCCGGCCTCGCGCGTGCCCTGGGCCAGCAGCTGCTCGCCCTGCCAGAAGCCGGAGACCTGCAAAAAGTCCTTTTCGGTCGGCTGCCAGTTCAGGCTGAGCCGGCCGCTGGCGAAGGTCCCGTCCCTGTCCTCGCCGCCCGGCAGGCCGGTGGCGTCGACCTCCTGTTGGAAGACGTTGACGCTGGCGCTGTAGCGCAGGGTCGGGTGGAGCGGCCCGTTGGCGGTGAGCTCGACGCCGGTGTCGCGACGCGAGCCGAGGTTCTCGGGCCGGGTCAGGAACACCCCGCCGCCGACGTCGCTGGTGACCTCGGTGAACGCCCCGTCGGTGTCGCGCAGGTAGGCGGTGGCCATGTAGAAGGTCTGGCCCTGGCGCATCTGCCACATCAGCTCGAAGGCGTCGGTCTCCTGGGGCTCCAGGTCCGGGTTGCCCGAGCGCAGGTTCAGGGGGTCCTGATAGGCCACGAACGGGTTCAGCTGCTGCGGCTGCGGGCGCTGGATCCGGCGGGAATAGCTGGCCCTGAGCGTCTGGGCGTCGGTGAGCTGGTACTGCAGGTGAGCGGTCGGATAGGCCTTGAAGTAGTCCTGCCGAGCCGACAGGCCGCCGGTCAGATCCTCGATCTCGATGTCGGCCTGCTCCAGGCGCAGGCCCCACTGGGCCGACAGCTTCTCCGACAGCGGCCGCTCGTAGGTGGCGTAGAGGGCGTGGACGGTCTGCTCCGCCTCGAACCGGTTGCTCAGGCCGGCGACGGGAGCGAGGCCGGCCTCGGTCGCGCCGCGCTCCAGCACGAAGTCCTGCTCGGGGCTCTGGATGTTGAGTTCGTAACCCGCGCGGAACTTGCCGCCGTCCGCGTAGGGGCGGGTGTAGGCGCTGGTGAAGCCGAGCGTGGTCTGGTCGGTCTCCTGGGCGGTGCGCTCGAACAGATCCGGCGTGGTCGGGGTGATGTAGCGGTTCACCGCCAGGCCGTCGGACTCGTTGCCGTTCTGATCGTAGCGCAGCTCGTTGGACCACTCGTGCCCCGCGTCGTCGAAGCGGTGCAGGACGCGCGCGGTGGCCCCCCAGTTGACGAACTCGAAGCCGAAGTCGCCGTCCCGCGTGTAGGCGCTGGTCAGGGCGCCCGAGCCGTCGCGGGTCTCGAACAGGGATTCCGAGCGGCCATCGCCCTCGAACGCCACGCCGCGCAGTTCGCCGGTGATCTGGGTGCGGTCGGTCAGGCGGTACTCGGCGGTGAAGCGGCCGAAGGCGCCGCTCTGATCGTTGTCCACGCTCTGATCGGTGGTGTTGGTCGCGACGACGGCGCCGGTCGCCGGATTCAGCTGCTCCCGGAAGCGGGTGAACTCCACCTCCACCGGATCGGCGCGATAGCTGAGGTCGCCGGACAAGGTCAGGCGGTCTTCCTGCCAGGAGCCGCTGACCCCCGCGTTCCAGCGGCCGTCGTCGCCGACGTTGGCCCGGATCGAGCCGGTGGTCTGGCGGCCCGGACGAGGCGCCGTGGGCTTGGTGATCAGATTGATGACCCCGCCCGAGCCCTCGGGGCTGTAGGCGGCCGAGGGGTTCGTCATGACCTCGACGCGGGCGTACTGGTCGGCGGGCAGCTGCAGGATCGCCTGGCCGCGCCCGGCGCCGGACAGGATGCCCGACGGGCGGCCGTCCACCAGGATGGTGACGTTGGAGTCCCCGCGCAGGGAGACGTTCCCGTCCGGGTCCACGTCCACCGAAGGAACGTTGCGCAGGGCGTCGGCCAGGCTGCCGGTCGTGGCCTGGAGATCGTTGGCCAGGCTGTAGCTGACCGAATCGATGGAGGTGCGCACATCGGTGGCGCGGGCGGTGACGGTCACTTCCTGCACCGTCGTGGTCTGGGGTTCGGCCGGGGCGTCCTGGGCGGGGGGCGGGGTCGCGGTCTGATCGGCGGGCGGGGTCTGCGCGGCCGGCGCCGGCGATGGCGCGGGCGATTGCGCGAAGGCGGCGAGCGGCGCGGCCAGGGGCCCGACCAGGGCGGTTCCGACGAGCAGGCAAACGGTTCTGGATCGCATCGCGACGTCCCCCAGGGGGCGGACCCATCCGCCCTCATCCGCCGCGACGGCTAGCAGCGGCTGGGCAGCGACCACAGTTACTTCTTATTCATCCGGGGAAGATCTCGATTGATAATCCGTAATGAAGGTGGCGAAATCCCGGCGTGACGCAAATGTGCGCGAGGGATTAGAGTATCCGGATGTGGATCGATCCGTCTGTATTCGGGCCTTTTCTCGCGGCGGCGCTCCTCATGGAGCTGACGCCGGGGCCGAACATGGGCTGGCTGGCGCTCGTGGCGATGGGGCGGGGGCGTCGCGCGGGGCTGTCGGCGGTCGCCGGCGTGACGCTCGGGCTCGCGGCCTGGATGCTGGCGGCGGCGGCCGGACTGGCCCAGGTGCTGGCGTCCGCTCCGACGCTGTATCGCGCCCTGGCCTGGGCGGGGGTCGCGTTCATGGTCTACCTCGCCTGGGAGGCCTGGCGCGAGCCGGTCCGGGACGCGCCGGAGGACAGCCCGGAGATGTCGGGCGGCCTGTTCCTGCGCGGGCTCGTGGGCAATCTGCTCAATCCGAAGGCGGCGGTGCTCTACGCCACGGTGCTGCCCGCCTTCGCCGTGTCCGGCGGCGCGCTCACCCCGGGACGGATCCTGGCGCTGGGCCTGGCGCACCTGATCGTCAGCGTGGTGGTGCACGGCGCGATCGTGCTGACGGGGGCCGCCGCCGGCGATCGCCTGGTGCGCGTGCTCTCGGGACGGCGCAGCCGGCTGTTGATGTCGGGCGCGCTTCTGCTGATCGCGCTTTGGCTGGGTTGGCAGACCTTCCGCTGAGGCCGCGCGCCCCGAGGCGGGTTCAGCCGCGCCGCAGGATGAACTCGTCGTCGCGCCAGTCGCCGACGGGGTACTGATACTCGCCGGCCTTTTCGAAGCCGTGGGCGGCGTAGAGCCTCTGGGCCTTCAGGTTGCCGCTCCAGACGCCGATCCAGAGCGGGCCGGAGGAGTTCGCCTGCATCCAATCCAGCGACAGGTGCAGAAGGCGCGTGCCGAGCCCCGTCCCCTGGGCGGCCTTGGCCACATATAGGCGGCGAAGCTCCATGTGCGACGGGTCGCCGTCCGGGTGGGGCAGGGTGTTGGGGCCGGCGTTGGCGAAGGCGACGAGACCGTCGCCGGCTTCGGCCACCCACCAGGCCGCGCCCGGTTCCTGAAGCTTCACGCGGGTCGGCTCGGGATCGAAACTCTGGGCCAGGAAGCGGTCGAGGTCCGCCTTCGGGTAGGGGATGCCGAAGCCGTCGACGAAGGTGTCGATGAAGGTCTGGCGACCGAGCGCGCCCAGCGCCTCGGCGTCGTCCAGTCGGGCGGGGCGGATCAGGACCTCGGTCATGGGGTGCGATTAGGGGCTCATCTCGGGCGCGACAAGGCGCCCGACGCGGCCTAGGCTGAAGCCCATGAGCGTGCCTGTCTTCACCCATACCGACATGATCGAGCACAAGCCCGGCGAGGGGCATCCGGAGCGGCCGGCGCGGCTGGCGACGGTGCTGGCGGCGCTGAGGGACGCCGCGCTGGACGGCGACCTGCGCGAGGCGGAGGAGGCGGCGGTCGAGGACCTGATCCGGGTCCATCCGCCGGCCCATGTCGATCGCATGCTGGGGGCCGCGCCGGACGCCGGGCTGAACGCGCTGGATCCCGACACGCTGCTGTCGCCCGGCACGGTTCGGGCGGCGCGGCTGGCCGCCGGGGCCGCGATCCAGGCGGCGCGGGCCGTGGCGGCGGGCGAGACCGACCGCGCCTTCGCCGCCGTGCGCCCGCCGGGTCACCACGC
>JBKBUS010000118.1:0-5574 GCA_046290035.1 Brevundimonas sp. | reverse complement strand
CACGTCGATCGTCCCGCCGGAGGCGTAGCGCAGTTCCGGCAGGCCGCCCATCGCCGGGCACGCGGCGTCCGGCGCCAGACGCTCGATCCGCAGTTCATAGGGCCCCTGACCCGAGCGGTCACCGACGTCCCGGCGCGCCCGGATCTGATAGGCGCCGGTTTCCGGCAGGGTCAGCATGGTGACCGCCCGATCGCCGTGAACCTCCCGCCAGGCACCTGTCGCGGGGTCCAGGGTGCGCCGCGTCTCGACGCCGCCGTTCCACCGCAGACCGCTCGGCCCGACGACTTGCACAGCCGGTCGCACCCCGGTCGCCGACAGGCTGACAGCGACCCGTTCGCCGGCCTGCCCCTGGAGACTGTGGGTTCCACCCTCTCCCGAGGCGCCGATGCGGCCCTGGACGGTTTCGTCGGCCGAGCTGCTGTCCGGGCTCTGTCTGACCGAGACGCGGATCGTGTAGTCGCCCGCGCCGTCCTCTGCGTAGGGCCTGACCTTGATCTCGTAGCGGCCGTCGCGCGGGAGAACAAGCTCAATGACCGAATCGGTCCCGCCGGGCGCGTCGTCGTTGGCGGCGATCTCGGCCTCGTTCAGTTCCAGGACCGCATAGGTGTCGAAATCGGTCGACGAGACCTCGATCCTCACGGACTGACCCGCCCGGCCGTCGAAGGCCCAGATGTCGTGGGGTCGGTCGCTGTCCCCATCCAGCGGATCGTCCGGACCGATCGCGCCCTGCGCCGGCTGTCCCACCGTCAGCGCCTGCGCTCGCGCCCGGGCCCGCACCGGCCCGGCCGGAGCGTCGCTCACGCTGAGGGTATAGGGGCCGCTGTCTCCCTCGGCGTACGAACGCACGAAGACGATGTAGGTCTTGTCCTCAAGCTCCAGGTTCAGGGCCGAGTCGGTGCCCAGGCCCGGCGCGTCGTCGCTCTCGTGCTCCACGAAGATGACGGTGTCGGAAACGCCCAGGACCGTGTCGAAGGCGTCCGACCGGGCCTCGATCCGGACCCGCTGACCGGATCGGCCCCGGAAGGCCCAGGCGTCGGCATAGTCGCCGCCCAGCCCCATCATGACCTGCCCGCCGCCGAAGTTGGCCGACACCGTCTGGCCCAGGGTCAATCTCGGAAGACTGGCGATGAGGTCCTCCTGGGTGATGCCCTGAACGGCGTCCTGACGAGCCCCCCGCGCGATTTCCGCGGCCGCTGTGGTCGCGAACGCAAATGCGGAAACGCCCAAGGCGAGGGCGACCGCGACCCGCGAGGCCGTTTCGGCGAGGCGCGGGCTCCGGCTCATCGCGCCGGCTCCGCCGGCTCCTCGCGCCTGAACCAGACCAGCGGATCCCGCTCGATCTTGGCGCCGTCGCCGACCTGAGCGGCTCGCTCGCCCTGGAGCGCGGCGTCCAGCCGGCGCTCAAACACAGGCCCTTCGCCGACCAGTTCGAAGCCCCCTTGATCGGTCACCACCGCCGGCTGGCCGGTCAGGAGCGTGTCCGAGCGCTCGCCCGGCCCCTCGGTCTCCACAAGCCGCGTGATCAGGGCCGCGCAACCCTGGCCGTCCTCGCGCTTGAGAAAGGCGCGCGGACCCCAATCGACCACGTCCGAGATCGTGCCGACGGGAGTCCAGGCGGCCGTGAAGGCGTGAAGCTCCCAGCGGTGCACTCCCAGGCCCTGAGACTCGGAGGTCCGGAGCGCCACGACCCACTCCTCCAACTGGTCGCCGGAAAGATCGACGCTGACCACGCGAACGTCCGCCAGCGACGCGCCCGTCATCGCGCCCGTCCCCTGGAACACCACCTGCGGTCCGACCTGCACCAGCAGGCCCGTCGTGGCGGCCCCGACTTCTGGAACCTCGCCCTCGGCATGGTCGATCGCGCACCGCCACACGCGCACGCCGCCGGGCAGCCGCACCGCCACGCCCTGGCCGCAGCCCACGGAGTTGGAGGGTGTCGCCGACAGCGCCTTCTCCAGCGGCGCTGCGGCGTCCGGCGCAAACATGGCGACGTCGCAGGCTTCCTGGGCGATCGCCGCCGAACTCATCGCGAGGATCGCCCCGGTGAGGATGGCGAGACGAGCCGATCTTCGAGCCCAGGCGCTCGGCGAGGGTCGGCGTGGCTCAGGCTGGCGGGCGGCGGTGGACGAGTGGCTCGTGCGGACAGGTTCATGGGTCATGCCGCCACGCTGTCATGACGGCGTCCGCCTCCGACACCCCGGTTCAGGGGGGTGGCGTCAGCAACGTGCAACCGACAGTCCGTGCAGCAGGGGGAGGTCCAGGAAAAGTCCGCGCTTCGCGAGACCCCGCGACCGGACCTGCCCAACAGGGCGGAGCTTAGCCCTCAGGCGCAGTCTGAACGGAGAAGAAGTGGCGCGCCCGGAACGATTCGAACGTCCGACCCTCAGATTCGTAGTCTGATGCTCTATCCAGCTGAGCTACGGGCGCGCACTGGCCTTGACGGCGAGGGCGGGTGCATAGCGGAGGGCGACGGCCGGAGCAAGCCCCGAAAGCGGCGGGGCGCGCCTCAATCCCGAAGCAGGCCCGCGGGCGCCTCGCCGCCCGGCGGGACGGAGGCCCAGGTGACGGCCACGACCCAGAACCGGTCGCCGTCGTCGTAGAGATGGATGGCGTTGACGCCGCGGTCGAACGGCGCGCCGTCCTCGGTGGCGCGGCTCTCGTAGCCGGACAGCAGCGAGACGATCGGCCCGACCCTCTCGCCGCGCCGTCCGGTCTCCGTCTCGAAGAAGCCCCGCTCGGTCAGTAGGGGACCGTTGCGGGCGATATAGTCTTCCACCGTCATCATCCGGGCGCGCGGACGGCCGTCGGGGCCCTGGCCCGTGCCGGTCAGGATCGCGCCGGGAAGGAACAGCGACCGAAAGCGATCCCAGTCGCGGGTCTCGCCGGCGGGACCCGAAATCACGTCGTAGAGGGCCGCCACGATCGCCTCCTCTGTGGCGACATCCTCGGGCGCCGCGGGTCGGACGTCCGCCCCCACAGGGGCCTGGCCCTCCATCTCGAGGCCGCGGGAGGCGCCGGCGAGGCCCAGGCTGAGGCTCAGGGCGGCGAGGAGGGCGGCGGCGAAACGGAGAGGGCGCATGTCGGCTCCTGAAGGCTGCCAGTCACCTTGTGGCGCTCCGCACCTTTCGTCGAGAGGCCCTAGCGTCCACATTGCGCGGATCGGTTCCTCCCCAAGGTCGCTGCATGTTCAAGTTCGCCTTCCTCCGCCCCCAAGTGGTGGCTCTGTCCCTGCTGGTCGCGGCCTTGCAGGGCTGCGCCGCGCTCGGATCGGGGTCGTCGGAGATCGCGGGAATCGGGGGCGCCGCGCCCCCGCCGGCGCCTGTCGCCCGCGGCCCTCTCGTCGCCGCCGCCAACCCCCTCGCGGTGGAGGCCGGGATGGAGGTGCTCAGGCGCGGCGGCTCGGCCGTGGACGCCGCGGTGGCGGTCCAGGCCGTGCTGGGGCTGGTGGAGCCGCAGTCCTCTGGGCTCGGCGGCGGCGCCTTCATGATGCACTACGACGCCTCCACAGGAGAGGTGACGGCCTATGACGGACGCGAGACCGCGCCGGCCGCCGCGTCCGCCCAGCTGTTCTTCGAGGACGGCCGGCCGCTGGGCTTCGCCGACGCGATCCTGTCGGGCCGCTCGACGGGCGCGCCGGGCGCGGTGCCGATGCTGGCGCTGGCGCAGAAGGAGCATGGGACCTTGCGCTGGTCCGAGCTGTTCCGGGCGGCCGAGCGGCTGGCCGAAGAAGGATTCGTCGTGAGCCCGCGCCTGGCAGGCATGATCGCCGCCCAATTCCCGCAGGCGTCCACGCCGGACGCTCGGGCCTATTTCACCCGGCCCGACGGCGAGCGGTATCAGGCGGGGGACGTGCTCCGGAACCCGGCCTACGCCGAAACGGTGCGGCGCATCGCCGAGGGCGGCGCCGAGGCCTTTCAGACGGGGCCCATCGCCGAGGCCGTCGTGGCGGCGGTGCGGGAAGAGCCGCGCCCCGGCGCCCTGACTCTGCAGGACATCGCGGCCTACGAGCCGATCGAGCGCGGGGCGCTGTGCCGCCCCTACCGCGTCTATGTGGTGTGCGTGCCGCCGCCGCCGTCCAGCGGCGTGGCGGTGCTCCAGCTGCTGGCGATGGCCGAACGGACCCCGGCCGTGCTCGGGGGTCCGGACGACGCCGACGCCTGGGTCGCCTTCGCGCAGCTGCAGCGGCTGATGTACGCCGACCGCGACCGCTACGTCGGCGACCCGGCCTTTGTCGGCGTGCCGGTGCAGGGCCTGCTGGACGAGGGCTACGTCGCAGAGCGCGCGGCGCTGGCGCCTGGGCTGACGGGCGCGGCCGAGGCCGGCGCGCCGCCCGGCGGCCGCGTCACCGCGCCCGACGCCACGACCGAGCCTTCCGGCACCTCTCACTTCGTCGTCGTCGACGCGGAGGGGAACGCCGTCAGCATGACCACCACGGTCGAAAGCATTTTCGGCTCGGGCCGGATGGCGGCCGGGTTCTTCTTGAATAACCAGCTGACCGACTTTTCGAGGAACGGCGAGGGCGCCAACGCCCCGGCGCCCGGCAAGCGGCCGCGGTCTTCGATGTCGCCGATCCTGGTGCTGGACCGCGAGGGCCGCTTCATCGGCGCCTTCGGCTCGCCCGGCGGGCCGTCGATCCTGGCCTACAACGCCAAGGCCCTGATCGCGGTGCTGGACTGGGGCCTGCCGGTGCAGGCGGCGTTCGACCTGCCCAATCTCGTGGCGCGCGGCGACGGCTTCGGCGCGGACACCGACCGCTTTTCGCCCGAGCTGCGCGAGGCGCTGGCGGCGCGCGGCGTGGCGTTGGCCCCGAACGCGTCGGAGGGGTCGGGCCTGCACGGGGCGATCTGGCGGAACGGCCGCTGGGACGCGGGCGCCGACGACCGCCGCGAGGGCGTGGTCGCGACGCGGTAGATCAGTCGGGCAGGCGCAGCTCGAAGGTCGCGCCCGGCTTGTCGGTGTCGAGCAGGCGGAGCTCTCCCCCGTGGGCCTCCGCCAGTTCCCGGGCGATGGCCAGTCCCAGGCCTGTCCCGTCCTTGGCTCCGGTGACGAAGGGCTGAAACAACCGCTCCCGCAGTCGGGGCGGGATGCCCGGCCCGTCGTCCGCCAGGGTGATGACGCAGGCGTCCGCCTCGCGCCGGACCGAAACCTCCACCTGCCCGCGTCCGTCCCGCTCCGGATCGTTCAGGATCGCCTGGCGGGCGTTGCGCATCAGGTTGACCAGGATGCGGTGCAGCTGGTCCGGATCGGCCTGGACGGCGGCTCGGGCCGCAATGCGCGTCGCCAGGCGCACGCCCGCCGGGTCCAGATCCGCGTCCTCGGCCGCCGCCAGCACCGCAGTCTTCAGCGGCACGCGCCGGCGATCCGGGGGCGGTTCCTCGCTCTTGCCATAGTCCAGCACGTTCGTCGCCAGCGTCGAGGCCCGGCTCAGGGCCCGTTCCAGCCGGGGCAGGGCGCGCGCGACCTGCGGGTCGGCCGAGGACGCCAGCCGGTCCGACGCCATTTGGGCCGAGGTCAGCATGTTCCGCAGATCGTGGTTGATCCGCGCCACCGCCTCGCCGAGCGCCACCAGTCGCT